>WQWP01000047.1 GCA_009787485.1 Lentimicrobiaceae bacterium
ACGTCTAAAGACGTTAAATTTTGTAGTTACAAACCGAGAATATTTAGAACAAGTTTTGTCTGCCGGAGAGCGCTTAGACGGCTCTAATATCTTCCCTGCTTTTATCCACGCAGGCTCCAGCGACTTGTACGTAGTGCCGCGCTTTAACACGGCTTTCATAGATCCGTTCAGCGAAATTCCTACTTTGTGCTTCCTTTGTTCTTATTTTAATAAAGATGGACAACCGATGGAAAATGCGCCCGAAAATATTCTTCGCAAAGCGTTAAAATCGTTTGAGAAAACCACCGGAATGGTTTTCCATGCCATGGGAGAGCTTGAGTATTACGTAATTGGAGATGAGGAAGAGCTTTATCTTACCGAGAATCAACGCGGCTACCACGAATCGAGCCCTTATGCCAAATTTGAGCAGTTCCGCACCGAGTGTATGTTAATGTGCGCTCAAATCGGTGGTCTTATTAAATACGGACACTCTGAAGTGGGCAATTTTACTTTAGACGGTAAAATTTATGAGCAAAATGAAATTGAATTTTTGGTAACCGATGCGATGGATGCCGCCGACCAATTGGTGCTTGCCAAATGGGTAATCCGTAATTTGGCATATCAATATGGGCTGAATGTTACTTTTGCGCCGAAAATTACGGAAGGCAAAGCAGGCAGCGGATTGCATTTCCATACGCAAATTTTAAGCAAAACCGGCGTCAACAAGATGGTGGACAAAGGCAAACTGAACTCCATTGCCAAAACCGCCATTGCCGGTTATATGACTTGCGCTTCTTCGCTTACCGCTTTCGGAAACACAAATCCTACCTCTTATTTCCGTTTGGTGCCGCATCAGGAAGCGCCGACCACGATTTGTTGGGGCGACAGAAACCGCTCGGTTTTAGTGCGCGTTCCGCTGGGTTGGACACACAAAAACGACATGATTGCAGACATCAATCCATTGGAAAAACCGCAACATGCCAATCTATCTCAAAAACAAACCGTTGAGTTTCGTTGCCCCGATGGCTCTGCCGATATCTACTTGCTCTTAGCAGGCTTGGTAGTGGCAGCGCGTCATGGTTTTGAAATGGAAAATGCACTTAAATTTGCCGAAAAAACATACGTGAACGTGAACATTCACAAGCCGGAAGAGAAAGAGCGCATGAAAAGTTTGGATCAATTACCTGCTTCATGCTGGGATTCTGCCGATGAACTTTCCAAACACAGAACTATTTATGAAAACCACGGCGTTTTCCCCGCAGAAATGATTGACGATATTATTAAACATTTGAAATCGTTTGATGATAAAAATATTAGAAAAGAGATTGAGAAAGACCCGAAGAAAATGTTGGAATTGGTGCATAAATATTTTCATTGCGGATAGTAATTAATTAAGAATTAGGAATTAAGAATTAGGAATTAATCTCCCCCGCTGGCGGGGGTTGGGAGGGTGGACAAAATTAAGAATTATGAATAATAGTGTCATTCAATGGGATAGCGGAAAATGCAGAACCTGCTACTCGTGCATTAGAGCATGTAAAGTAAAAGCTATTCATGTAAAAAATAATAGCGTATTTCCTCATTTTGAAGAAAATCAATGTATCCACTGCGGGCATTGCATAGCGGCATGCGCTTACCACGCCATCTCTTACTTCGACTCGAAGGAGTTGGTAAAAGCGATGCTCAACTCGGGAAGCAAGGTAGCTGCCGTTTGTGCACCCTCTATCGCCGGCGAGTTTGTGGATATTTCCGACTATCGGAAGTTTGTTAAAATGATTCGCTACTTAGGGTTTTCTTATGTGAATGAAATGTCGTTCGGTGTGGATGTTGTTGCTGCTAAGTATCGTGAATTGACGACTCAAAACAGTGCCGGAAAATATTACATTTCAAGCCATTGCCCTTGTGTAGTGGAATTGATAGAAAAATCGGTACCCGATTTAATTCCCAATTTAGTGCCGGTAGTTTCCCCTGCCGCAGCCATGGCGGTTATTTTGAGAAAATTGCATGGGAAAAACCTTAAGATTGTGCAAATTACTCCTTGTGTGGCGGCTAAAAACGGCGTGGAAAGATACAACAAAGGTATGAACAAAATTGATGCGGTCATCACTTTTAAAGAATTGCGCGAGCTTTTTGAAGAATTTAAAATAAAGGAAGCATTTACCGAATCTTCCGAATTTGACACACCTTTTGGCTATAAAGGCGGACTTTATCCTGTGGCGCCGGGTTTTGTAGAAGCTACAAACTTAGATATCACCATTTTGAAAGGCAATACACAAACGGTGGAAGGCAGTCACAACGCCCACGACGCGATTAAACAGTTTAAAGAATATCATGACACCATTCGCAGTAATATGAACATTTTTTACTGCGAAGGGTGTATCTCCGGCCCCGGAATGTCGCAAACCGGAAATAAATACCTAAAACAAACATTTACAAAGGATTATGTAAAAAAACGTTTGCAAAATTTTGAATTAGACCGTTGGCATGGTGAAATCACGCAACATGTTCGGTATAAGGAGTTAGACGCAGCATTTACCGATAAAAAAATTGCCATTGGCGGCGGCGATGATGTGCAGGTATTGATTATGAAACGTATTTTACAAAAAATTACGGAGCCAAAGAAAGGGATTGAATTAAACTGTGGCTCTTGCGGTTATGAAACATGTCGCGGGTTGGCGATGGCGGTGGCGAAAGGAATTGCCATCCCCGAAATGTGCGTGCCAAACTCCCAATTCGGGTCAAGAGAAGCCGTAATCAACATGCGAAGAAATACCGAAGACCTTGAAAAAGCGCAAGAACGTTTGAAAGAATTTGAAAAAGAGACGAATGCATTAAGCACAAGAGCCAACTCTTTAAAATCTGCATTTACCATTTTTATCAGAAATTTGAGCACGGGCATTGTCATTACCAACCCCGAATTAAAAGTGGTGGACTCTAACCAGGGTTTTGTAGATATTTTGGGCGAAGATGCCATTGATGTACACGATGTGATCCCGTTCTTAATTGGCGCCGACATCAAAACATTAATCCCTGCAAGTTTGGTATCGCAACTCAATTACATGATGCAGCACGATGAAGATAAATTTACGAAAGATGTGGAGATTAACGACAAGTTAATTAATTGTACGCTGTTTCAATTAATTCCTAATCAATTGTATGGCATTATTATGAGGAACCTGCACTCTAAAGAAGAGCGTCCCGAAGAGATAAAAAATCGTATCAATGAGGTAATTGAAGAGACCTTGCGCCAAGTGCAACAGATTGGGTTTATTTTAGGCGAAGGGGCGGCGAAGACGGAGAAGATGTTGAATACGATTGTGGAGACCTATAAGTAGTTATTTCTGCAACATCTATTAACAAAAAAAAAAGAGGCTGTCCGTTTTAAGACAGCCTCCAATGATGTTGCACATTCATCAAAAATATTATTTTCGCTTTCAATTTAAGAAAATGCAAAACCTCACCTTCGTCCCTTTCATCGGAATCAGCAGAAACCGCTTAGCCACAGACGGTGTAGGCGTAACCACCTTAGCTGCGTTTTGGGGATGCCCTTTATCATGCAAATATTGCCTAAATCCACAATCGTTGAAAAAAAATGCATCCGTAAAAACTTATACGCCGGAGGAATTGTACCATTTGGTAAAAATAGACCAACTTTATTTTTTGGCAACCGGCGGCGGCATCACTTTTGGTGGCGGCGAGCCTTGCCTGTATCCCGATTTTATCAAAGAATTTAGAGCCTGTTGTGGAGAACAATGGAATATAACGATGGAAACTTCTTTAAATGTCCCGTTAAAAAACGTTAAAGCTCTATCTTCTGTGGTTGATGACTATATTGTGGATATTAAAGATTTAAACCCTGAGATTTACGAAAAATATACCGGAAAAACAAACCGTTTGCCGACTGCCAATTTAAAATGGTTGATTGAACAAGGAAAAGCCGATAAAATTCGCGTTCGTGTTCCGTTAATCCCCAATTATAATTCTGAAAAAGATACTAAGAATACGGTTTTTACGTTAAAAAAAATGGGCATAAAAGAGATTGAAACCTTTTCATACATATTTAAAAAATAAATCATTATGACTTACGGTAGAACAGTTTGCAACAAACTAAAAGAGATTCGCCAACAAGTTGCGGATCAAAATAATATTGAATATTCAACTTCCGAGTGCCATTTCACGGGAGAATGTCAGGGCACTTGTCCAAAATGCGATGCAGAGCTACAGTATATTGAAAATGAATTGAGTAAACGAAAGCATTTAGGAAAAGTAGCTACCATTGCAGGGCTCTCATTAGGCATTGCGGCAACATTTTCGGCTTGCAATAGACCAATAGAAGGAGACCCAGTACCAACAGGGCTTTTTCCGCCATCAATAGATTGTATTTATGAAAATGGGATTGAAAATGATGTCATCTTTATTGATAGCTTAGAACTTGAGAGCGAAGCAGAGTAGTTTTTTGCAAAATTCATCCCCCATATCCTAATTATTACAAAAACATTCTATTTTTGCTACCCGATTCCCATAAAGATGAAAAAACGTTTTACCATACTCCTTTTTTTATTCCCCTTCCTCGCATTTCCGCAAACCATTGTCACTTTAGAGCAATGCCAACAATGGGCAATTCAACAATCTTCTGCGAATGTGCAGAAAGAGTTGAATGCGCAATTACTTAAGGTTAAGTTAGATGATGCGGCTTCGCACATGTTCCCTTCTTTAGAGATTAATGGACGCGTTAGCTACCAATCGCAAGTGCCGCAATTGCCCATAGCCATAGAAGGCGTGGATATACTTGCAAGAGACCACTATGGCGTGTATCTGGATTTTCAACAAGTGCTTTACGCAGGCAACAAACTACAATACGGGCGCAATTATGAAAGGATGATGAATAAATCGGAGATTGATAGATTGAACCTTTCTATCAATGAGTTAAAAGAAAGAATAATTTCTATATATTTGAATTTGTTGATTTTAGATAAACAAATTTTACTGCTTTCCAGCGTGGAAAATACGATAAACGAACAGTTAGCTCAGTTAAGAAAACTGTTGGAAAGCGGGGTCGTATATGGTAATACCGTAGCCCACTTAGAATTGGAAGCGCTTAAAATTGAGCAACAGAAAGGAGAATTAGCTTCTACGAAAGAATCCTTGATTGCTTCTTTGTCTATTATTACGGCAAAAGATTTGCACGGAGCTACTTTTGAAGTCCCGGAAGTTCCTAATATCCAAAGAAATAATAAATCATCCCGCTTGGAGTTTTCTATATTCGAATATGGTAAAAAAGGATTGGATTACCAACGAAAATTCTATTTAGCCAATAGTTTGCCTAATTTTACTTTTTTTGCATCCGGTGGGTACGGAAGACCCTCGTTTAACTTTTTTTCAAATAAATTCGATTGGAGCTATATTGTTGGCATAAAATTTAACGTTCCTGTAATTGCATGGGTCGAAACTGTCGGCGTGGGAAATATTATAAACCTGCAAAAGAAGATCTTAGAAAGTCAGGAAAGAGATTTCGAAAAATCAAACCAAGTTGCTATCGAAGAAAAATGGAATGAAATTCAAAAAATTGAAAACTTAATTGTGCTGGATAAACAAATTACAGAAAAATATAAAAGTATTACTGAAACCTCAAAAATACAATTACTCAATGGGATAATCACGGCTTACGACTTCATAAAACAACAAAACGATGAATTACAATCGCTCATTAACCAGGAAGTACATTTAATGCAGTTATTAAAAGCAAAATTTGAGTTTCTGGCACTGAAAGGAGAACTCTAATGAAACGCTTTATCACCTTTCTCTTTTTCTCCCTTCTCCTTTCACCTTTCTCCTTTCTCCTTGTTGCCCAGCACAAATACCCCAACGTACAATATAACGAACACACACAGCAGCTTTTTATTTTTGTTGAGAAAAAACCGATGGTAAAAATAGAGGCACGTGCCTTCTCTTTCCACCCGGAATTGATTGTAGCACAAAATGTTTTCGCAGTTATCTATTTAGAAACAGATACCGACATAGATTCCATTTATCATCCTTGCGCCGATTTTAGTTATAATCCCACGACCACCGAACTTTGGATATCACGAACTACCAACGGATTAGGGAGAGCGCCTTTTTTCGATTCTTATCATAAGTTGGAAATAAAATCCGATGCCATTTTTTGGAAAATGAACACGCCTACCATCGAGTTTAGAGAGCAAATGTTTCAAAATTTGAATAAATCGGCTTTTTTTCAATCACAGGATTTTTTTGACCCCGAAATTATGCACCGCAACAAAGGATATAATGAGAAAAGCCCGATGCTGCAACTTTGGGAACTGTTTAAAGCCTTTGAATTTCAACCCATTTCCTTGCGCTATGTAGTCAATTCGTTTCGCAGACCGCAAGAGGATATGGTGGCGTTGCTGACTGATTACGCGGTACAAGGGTTTATTGAATACGACCAGCAAAACAACATGATTTACTACAAAAGCAAATTGGCGCATTATTTGAACAATGAGTTGAAAAGGCGCGATTACGACAATCTGTATTGGGAATCGAAATCGCATTTGGCCATTTTAGATATGCGCACTTTTGATTTAATTATTTATGATTGTGAATTTTTTGTGCTGAGCAACACCAATATTGTCAATGTTTATCCTGCTAATGAAAGAGTTACGATAAAGAAAAACAGAAATTTGCATTTCACAGGACGAGTTATTGGCGGTTTGTTCGATTTTTTAGCAAGAGATTGTAGTTTCGATTATGATAAGTTTCAAATCTTTATGCCGCAAATTGATTCAATGATCATGTTTTCAGAAGATAAGTCGAAACCGAAAGATCTCTATGGAGAATATCCGTTAAAAAAAGTGAAAAATGTGGTGGAAGAGATTTCAGGAACGCTGTTTATTGATGATCCCCAAAACAAAAGTGGTAACAAAACCATTCCCGATTATCCTATATTTGAAAGTCGCGAAGGCGGAAAGGTGTTTTTCGACCAGCCCTTCATCTTAAATGCAGAGTATAAAAGAGATACATTCTATTTCATGATAGATTATTTTGTAATTAAAAATTTGGATAACTTTAATATTGATTCTACAAAAATTCCGGGCAGATTGGTTTCAGGCGGCATATTTCCTGATATTTATGAGCCACTTATGATACGGCCTGATAATTCGCTCGGCTTTATCCACCAATCCGGTAGCGCCGGATTGCCAATGTTTAACGGCGCAGCTCATTTTTATAATACGATAGAAATGTCGAACAACGGCTTGCGCGGAAAAGGAAAAATTAATTATTTATCTTCTTCTGTAGAAAGCGATAGTTTGGTTTTTTACTTGCAATCCGTTCGGGGAAAGGCAAATATCTTCCATTTAAAACCACAGTTTTCTGATATAGAATATCCAGAAGTCTCTACTACTCAAGCTCAACTTTTCTTCGAGCCCTATAAAGAAGAAATGCGCGTTACCTCTAAAAAAACGCCGTTCACTATTTTTAATGAGGGCACATTTGAAGGTACATTGGCTTTGTCGCCGGAACTTTTGACCGGAAACGGAATTTTGAACTTTAAACGCGCAGAATTGCAGTCGAATTTGATGATATTGAAACACCATGCCGCAGAAGCAGAGCGTGCAGATTTGCGTATTTTTGAAAACGAAAAAGAAAAAAGATATGCTTTTACTGCAAATAATTACGAAGCTAAATTTGACTTTGAAACCCGTGCAGGTGAATTTGTTTCTGAACAGCAATCTTCGGAAATACGTTTCATCAGTAATGGTTTTAAAACTAATGCTCAAAGGTTTACATGGAATAATATGGACGAGAATCTCCTTCATTTCCTATGGACAGATCCGTACATAGAAGTACCCATTAATGCAACGCCGGCGCGTGAGTTAGTGAAAATGAACAGCAAAGAGAATGTGCTTTCTACGATTGAGCAGGGTAGGAGAGGACTTAGTTTTAACCTGCAAGAGTTGGATTTCGATTTTGAAAAAAACGAACTTTTAGCGCGGGGCGTGCGTTACATTCCGGCAGGCGATGCCGCTATTATTCCCCGAAACGGCGAGGTTGTCATTTATGAAAAAGCAACTTTTGCACGCCTCACCAATGCCAGAATTTTAACCTCCCGAGAGAATGCGTATCACGAACTTTACAATTGCTCCGTACAAATTGAAAACGGCGATGATTTTAAAGGGAGCGGCTACTACGATTATATAGATGCTTTTAACATGACGCAAACGCTTCGTTTTGACACTATTTGGTATTTTAGAGCCACCAAAGGAATTGCACCCATCAAACCTGAAGTTGATTTTACATTAAGTCCCCATTTTGGCTTTAGCGGAAACGCGGAACTAAATAGTACCCAAGAGTTTCTAACTTTTTCCGGAGGCGTTTCCATGTTGCAAAATTGTAATGCCGAAAAACAGGAACCATTGCGAATTAATCAACAAATTGATCCTGAGAATATTTTAATTGAAATTAATGATAAATCCAGAGATATAAACGACCGGAGGGCTGTAGTGGAGATCGCTTCTTCCAACCAAACCGGCAGAATTTATACTTGCTTTGGTGGTGCAAAAGATCAGGTAAACGATTCGGAATATATTGCAGCCAAAGGTTTTATAACTTACAATAATGAAAAACAAGCCTTTCAGGCGGCTTCTTTAGAGAAACTTAAGAATCCGCAAAGTCAGGGGAATATAATCTCATTATATCATAAAGATTGTATTGCAATTGGTGAAGGCGAGATTGATATGGGAGCAAAATTGGGACGTGTTAAGTTTAATACGCACGGACAAGTGGTTAATTACATGCGCGCCGATTCTGCCGTAATGCACCTAACAACTTCCATTGACTTCCATTTTAACGACGAAGCCATGAAGATTATGAGTGAATATTTTGCCAATATGAAAGAGGTTAAATTTGTGGATCCAAATGCTGATAAAAATTACATTCAATCTTTAATCAACATTTTAGGGAAAGAAAGATATGAGAGATATGACAGAGAAAGCAGGTCGGGCATACAGTTAGGAAGATTGCCGGCAGAATTGGAGGTAAAGTTGTTGTTTTCTACGTTGAATTTTACATGGTCGCAGGATAATGGTGCATTTGAGTCACAAAAAACACTGCCTGTGGTTGTTTCTGGAGGTAAATCTGTATATAAAGAGATTCCGGGAAGAATTGTCATTGAAAAAAGAGGCTCTAAAAATACCTTGTATATCTATTTTGAATTAGGAAAAAGAGATTTCTTCTTTTTCCAATTTGAAAACAACAGTTTATTTGCTTTTTCTTCGGATGAAAAATTTAACCATGCCATAGCCAAGACAAAGGCTAAGAACAAAATGCTAAGTGCCAAAGATGGGGAGGCGGCGTTTTCCTATAAAATTGGGAATCGTGGGCAGAAGACGCGGTTTACGAGGAAATACTTTTGATTTTTTCAGCACAGAGACACTGAGAACACAAAGAAACACAGAATAATTCTGTGCAATTTTGTGCGCTCTGTCTCTCTGTGCTAAAAAATATTCCTTTGTAAATCAATAACTTAATTTTTTTTTCTCACTTTTTTCTTAAAAACTCGCCGAGGTATAAAAAAAAAGTATTTCTTTGCGGTGTATTAATACACTATTACACTAATTCAATAACACAAATTTAAAACATTATGATTCAATTAAAAAACATCGACTTCGGGTATTCCAAAAAGCGTTTGCTTTTCGAAAATCTTACGTTGGAATTGTCCCGCGGGCACATTTACGGCTTATTTGGCAAAAATGGCGCCGGCAAAACCACCCTCCTCAAACTGATAAGCGGATTGCGTTTTATTTCAAACGGATCCGCTTTAGTTTTAAATGAAAACCCTGCGTTGCGCAAACCAAAAATGCTACAACAAATTGCCTTTCTTCCGGAAGAAATATATGCGCCGGCGCTGAAAGTAAAAGAGTTTGTAACTGCGTACGCTCCGTTTTATCCGAATTTTAACCATGAACAGTTTCAGCAGTTTTTAGATGCTTTTGAGATTTTTGACCAGGAGTTAAAAATTGATAAAATGTCGTTCGGGCAAAAAAAGAAAGTGATGATTTCGTTTGTACTGGCTTGCAACACCCAAATTTTAATTATGGATGAGCCCACCAATGCGTTAGACATTCCTTCCAAAGCCATCTTCCGTAAAGTAATGGCTTCTGTTGCCACCGATGATCGCATCGTGATTATTTCTACGCACCAAGTACGTGATTTGCATAGCTTAATTGATGCCATCATCATTCTTGATTCCGGTAAAATTATCTTAAACGAAAGCGCCGAAGCGATTACCGAAAAGCTGGCTTTTGAAGTAGTAGAAAACACCGAAAATATTGCACATATATTATATGAAGAAGAAAATGTGCGCGGCAAAGTGGTTGTGCACGAAAATACGGCTCAAAAAGAGACAAAATTGGACATTGAGCTTCTTTTTAACGCCGTAATGCTAAATAAAGAGAAAATTCAACACATTTTTAACCCTAAAAAATAAATCTTATGAAAAAATACACCAATAAAATTTTAATCATTACTGCTGCCCTCTTATTCGTAGCGGGTACCACGTTGTTTTTTGTTAAAGCATTAAAAATAAAACAAGAAATTATAGAATTAAACATTAACCAATAAAAAAAAGGAGGTTTAACATGAATATTATTAACATAACAAATTTATTTAGAGCATATTTTATTGAGAATAAAAAGATATTGCTCATCTATTGCCTCGTTACTTTTACGGTGGCAGCTTTAGGATTCGCGCTCTTTTCGGCGCCGGTATTATCGTTGGTAGTACCTTATATTATTCTGATTTGGGTAGCAGGCACTTTTTTTCAATCTTCTTTAAAAAGAGGCAACAGTACGCATTTTTTTAATTTACCGGTAACCACGGCGGAAAAGTTTATTCATGCCGTAATGGTTATTTTAGCTTTCGGAGTTGCGCTGGCAGCATTATTCCTCGCAGGTGGTTATCTGGGAGCTTATCTCATTCGTCCGCTTTATAATTCCGATGCAAACGTCTTGCACGTAAGCTCGCAAATATTAAAAATGGCTTCCTGGGATTTTATGCTGTCTCTTTCTATTTTTCTTTTTGGATCTATCTATTTTAGAAAGAGCGCTTTTGTTAAAACATTGGTAAGCATGTCGGGTGCCGGAATGGGCGTTACCTTTTATATTTTAGGGCTCATTTATATTGTTTTTGGAGGGATGTCGCCGGAAATGAATTATTCAATGAATCTCGACGCACTCCCATTCCTGCAAAATTATTATTACATTCTTTACGGTGCTTTTACTCTATTTTTCCTTTCATTAACTTATTTACGTTTAAGAGAAACGGAGGTTTAACATGGATTTTAAAGAAACACAACCTATCTATATGCAGATTGCCGATTGGGCATGCGAGCAGATTTTGCTCGACAAATGGCAATCGGACGACCGTGCGCCATCGGTACGCGAATTGGGTGCGCTGTTAGAAGTGAACCCTAACACAGTAGTTCGTTCTTACGATTTTTTGCAAACTAAAGAGATTCTTGTTAATAAGCGCGGCGTTGGTTTTTTCGTAGCCCCCAACGCCGCGGACAAGATTCGCGAGTTTCAGAAGGAGCGCTTTTTTGAGGAGGAACTGCCGGTGGTTTTTAAAACTATGCGATTGCTTAATATTGAGATTAACGAAATTGTGAGGCGATTTTAATTTTTAGCACGCAGATGACGCGGATTATTATGATTTATTGTAACTAAAACATAAAAAAAACGACTAATAAAAAAACAAACAACAAATTTAACCCATTATTAAAAATCAAAACATTATGAAAAACACACACCAAACCATCAATGCACCTTCTAATTATGGTCGCAAAACATTTCGTCCTTACATTCCGATTTTGGTAAATAGGTACAAATATCCTGTTTCTCCGTATCTTCTTTCTTCACTTTAGCATTTAATCTCAAATTAATTAACCCAAAAAAATATCATTATGAACAAAAAATCAATTATCACCGTTATTATAGCTTTAATAAGCATAATGACAGCACAAGCACAAATTCAAGGCGCATGGAAAGGTGCGTTAGAAGTACAAGGCGCACAATTGGAAATGATTTTCCATATCACTGAAACCGATGGGGTTTACGCCACCACATTGGATGTTCCCCTTCAAGGTGCGGCAGGCGTGCCGATGGGAAACACTACATTTTCCGATAACCAATTAACGGTTTCTTCTGCGCAAATGGGATTGACCTACACCGGAACATTTGTCGGCGAAACGATTACCGGCACTTTTAAACAAGCCGGCATGGAATTTTCCTTGAATCTTACCAAATTTGAACACAAATTGCCGGGCAATACCGCTCTCCCTTCCTCTAAAGAAGAATTAGAGGCTTTAGCCGCTTACGACCAAGGAGATTATAAGTATCAAGTGGAAGATTATTGGGCAAAACCAAAAGCTTCATCGTTTCAACTTTCACCGAACGGCAAATATATGTCGTATCGTGAAAAAGATGAAAATAGCAAACGACATATTTATGTCAAAAACCTCGCTACAGGAAAATCGCAAAGAATAATTGAAGAAGGCGAGGAACTGATTCGCGGCTACGGCTGGATTAATGATGAGCGCTTGGTATATGTAATGGATAAAGGTGGAAATGAAAACTACCACATCTATGCCGCCAATTTAGATGGGAGTAACATGCTCGACCTGACGCCTTTTGAGGATGTGCGCGCCAGTATTCTCAATATGTTGAAAGAGCAAAAGGATTACATCATCATTTCAATGAATAAAAACAACAAACAGGTATTTGACCCTTACAAATTGAATGTTGTTACCGGAGAGATGGAACAACTGTTTGAAAATACGGATATTGCAAATCCTGTACAAGATTATGATTTTGACAAAGACGGAGAACTGCGCGCTTATAGCCGAATGGTCAATGGATTGGAAAATCATCTATATTACAAAGACTTAGCTACAGGAGAGTTTCGTTTGTTTAAAAAAATGAGATGGGATGACTCTTTCGGAATTATCGGTTTTAATTATGAAACCGGTAAAAAAGATGAGTTATACGTTGTTACCAATTTGGATAGCGACAAAGCACGCATCGTATTATACGATTTCAAAAACGACCGGATTATTAAGGAGATGTTCTCCAATGCTGATTATGACGCCTATAATATGTCTCGTTCTCGTAAACGGAATTACGAAATAGACTATTTTTCCTACGAGGGCGAAAAAAATATCATCGTGCCGGTAAGCGCCTTTTACAAAGATTTTCATCAACAAATGGAAAAGAACTTCCCTAATAAGCAGTTCTACATTACCGGTTACGACGATGATGAAAATACTTTCTTGATTTACATTACCAGTGATAAATTATATGGAACTTATTATCAGTATGATGTAGCAACTAAGAGATTTACTTTGTTATATGATTTGATGCCGCAGTTGAAAGAAGAAGATATGGCGGAGATGCGCCCCATTACTTTCAAAAGTCGCGATGGACTTACGATTCATGGTTATATTACCTTGCCGAAAGCTGCTTTGAAAGGTGAAAAAGTTCCTTTGATAGTTAATCCGCATGGAGGTCCGATAGGTCGCGATTCTTGGGGATTCAATCCCGAAGTTCAACTATTTGCAAGTCGTGGATATGCTACTTTACAAGTTAACTTCAGAGTTTCGAGCGGCTACGGCAAGGAATTTTTGCGCGCCGGGTTAAAACAAGTAGGACGTAAATTGATGGACGATGTAGAAGATGGAATCCAGTACGTAATTGATCAAGGTTGGGTTAATCCGGATAAAATTGCCATTTACGGAGGAAGCCACGGCGGCTATGCCACTTTGATGGGATTAGTGAAAACACCGGATTTGTATGCTTGCGGCGTTAACTATGTTGGGATTTCCAGCATGTTTACCTTCATCAACTCCATTCCTGAATATTGGAAGCCGATGATAGAAATGCTCAAAGAGATGTTTTACGATATTGACGATCCGATTGAAGCAGAAATCGCCCGTGAAGTTTCGCCGCTTTATCATGCCGACAAGATTAAAAAACCTTTGTTTGTAATTCAGGGTGCGAACGACCCGCGTGTTAACATTAACGAGTCGGATCAAATTGTTGTGCAGTTGCGCGACAGAGGTTTTTCGGTTCCTTATATGGTAAAATACAATGAAGGGCATGGTTTTCAGCATGAAGAGAACAATATGGAGATGTATAAATGTATGATGGGGTTTTTTAGTAAATACCTTAAATAATTGTTAATCAAATAAAACGAAATCTCAAAAAAACTACACATAGTCCCGCAGGGACGTCACTTTATTAACCGTAGATTTTAATCTACGGAACAGAAGCTATACCACACCCTTAAGTCCTGCAAGGACGACACTATGAGATAGATACCTCGCAAGTATCGTCCCATGCGGGACTTATAGGGATGACGTATGTTCTCATTCCGTAGATTAAAATCTACGGTTAATAAAGTGACGTCCCTGCGGGACTATGCTACAAATAAAGCTGCTCGTGAGTTATAAGACAGCTACAATTTGCGCTTTACACAATGTGTTAGTGTATTCACATTGTGTAATGAAGAAAATTTACTACTTTCGCACCCAACTCCTATCATACATAAACCCTTAAAACATTCCTATGAAAAATATTTATTTCTTTTCCTTTTGCGTATTTTTTTTCTTTTTATTTCTCACATGTGAAAAACCACCTGTTGAGCCTGAAATTAAATATCATGTATTGCTTGATGGAGATTTAGATTTTAATGCTACCGGCGGCGAAGGCGGTTTTTCTGTATCTATTACATCTCCTGCAACAATAGAGAATGTAGAATCTTTAGCTGCATGGTGCCAAGTAACTACAAAATGGCGCCAGGTATCCACAAGCGGTGAATCTATTATGGATATAATTGTAACAGTTGATACCAATGATACATACGAGCCACGTAAAACTACAGTAGTTGTTCACATGAAATTAGGAGAAAACAAAGCATCTACAGCTGTTCGGATAATGCAGGAAGCAAAAATTGAAGAAGGAGCTTTAATTAATGGTATAAGATGGGCAACCCGTAATGTAGATGTACCTGGTATGTTTACCGCTAACCCTGAAGATGCAGGGATGTTTTACCAATGGAATAGGAGAGTAGGTTGGAGCGCTACAGATCCGTTGATAAATTCTAATGGTGGTACTACGTGGAACGGGTCTTATCCCGCTGGCGATACTTGGGAAAAAGCTAATGACCCTTGTCCTTCAGGCTGGCGTGTGCCTACTATTGATGAACTGAAAAATTTGGCAAATGCTGATAGTCAGTGGGTAATCGAAAATGGAGTTGGAGGTCGCATATTTGGAAGTGGTGATAATCTCCTGTTTCTCCCTGCTGTTGCTCATCGTAATCACAGCGATGGTATACTCGACATTGGCGGTGTGGGTAACAACGGTACCTATTGGAGTAGCACACCTGTCGGTAGCGAATACTATGCGTGCGACATGTACATCGGCAACTATAATGCTTCCATAAGGTACAGCATCCTTCGCAATAACGGCTTCTCAGTGCGGTGTGTCGCAGAATAATCTGTTTTATTATTTAATAACATCTATTGCCGTTGGCTGAAGTGTCTGTTGCACAACCCCTGAAAGGGGCAAAATCAATAGCGTAGGGCATCGCCCTACGGAAACGAGCGTCCGTTCCATTTGTCAGGCTGAAAGCCTGAAATCTAAATGATTGCGCCCTTGCAGGGCTTAGCGATACGATGCGCATTCCACTCGTAGGGCGATGCCCTACGCTATTGATTGCAAGGCTTTCAGCCTTGGTGTACAATTGCGCAACAGCCACTTCAGCCAACGGACTGCATAAGATGAAATAAAATGGGCTTTAGCCCAAAATATAATGTGGTTTTTCTCAAAAAAATGTGTATCTTCGTGCCCCCTTTCAAAAAAGGATAACTGCTTAGTATTTAATAGAAATCAGATAAAAAAACGATGGAAGATTTTATCAAAGACGGAGAAAAAATAGTTCAGGTTAACATTGAAAATCAAATGAAGGAAGCGTACATCGATTACTCGATGTCG
>WQWP01000048.1 GCA_009787485.1 Lentimicrobiaceae bacterium
AGAGGAAAAGGGAGAAGAGGAGGTTGTGGAAACCGTAGAGGCGTTGCGCGCAACGCCCCCACACCCAGAATTGGTGTTTCAAAACACCTCTTTAACCACCGCCATAAATCTAATCAAAACACATTACGGAATAAATATTGCCATCAATTCAACCGAATTAAACGAAGTTTTGCTGAATGTAAGTTTTGATAGCAATGATTCGGTTGAGTATATTTTGGAGGTTATTGCGGCTACTATTTCGGCGCATGTAGAAAAGAAAGGAAATCACTATATTATTACTGCTCATGAATAAGATCGTAGCCATCATTTTTTTATTATCCTTTTCAGGCTTTGTTTTTGCCCAAAACGACCCGTTAGAAAAGCAAATCTCTTTACAATTTCAGGAAGAATCATTCGAAAATGTGTTGGCGCTCATTACGGAGCAAACCGGCGTAAGGTTTTCCTATAATTCGCAATTGGTTAATCCAAAAGAAAAAGTAACAATTAATATACAGGATGAAACAATAACCGAAATTCTTCCCATAATTCTTCCTTCTACTACTTCTTATAAAAAAGTGGGCGAGCATATTGTTTTTTATGCGAAAAAAGAAGAAAGGGAGAAAGGAGAAAAGGAGGAAAGGAGAAGGGAAAAGGAAGAAATATCCCCTTCAAATTTTGAAGGGGTGTCTCGCGAAGCGAGACGGGGTAGTTTATATGAGGAGAAGGTGGCAGACGGCGGCTCGCCGCCAGATGACGGAAGAGGTGAAGAAAAATCCGAAAAAAATACACCTGCAAGTAATGGAACACCTACAGATAGTTGTCATACCACTGTAAGTTTAACCAAAAATGACGAAATGAAATCACAAATTGCAGGATTACTACTGGCGGCTGCCACAGCCACTATGCCAATTGCAGCACAGGACACACAAAAAACAGAGCCTGTGCAAAACATTGAAATTCAACAGCAAGAAGGGGTTGCATGCAAACCTTTTCAACTCACATTTTTCTATCCTTTGGGCACGGGATTTGTTAAAACCGCCGAAAATTGTTATCACGCATCCATCAACATTTTGGGTGGGGTAACCGGACAAACTAAAGGATTTGAGATGGGTGGTTTGTTTAACGTCAACAAATATGGCGCTACGGGTGCGCAGTTTGCCGGATTGTTCAATCTCGCGCTGGCAGATAATCAGAAGCCCTTTAGCAGCGCTAATGCACAATTTGCGGGCATTTGCAATGTTACCAAAAAAGGAAAATCTGTGCAATTTGCGGGCATTTGTAATATTGGAGATACTGCTTATTTCCAATCCGGTGGCATCTTTAATGTTGCGAAAGAAGCCGGTTTTCAGGCAGCAGGAATTTTTAATGTTGCAAACAGAGCTGGTTTTCAAGCCGGCGGAATTTTCAATGTTGCGAAAGAGGTAGGTGGACAAGCTGGCGGAATTTTTAATATTGCTGATAAAACCATTTTTCAAGCAGCCGGTGTTTTTAATCAAGGCGGTACGGCTCATGTTCAGGCGGCAGGGATATGGAACGCTGCTAAAGAAACAAAATGCCAACTTGCAGGAGTTGCCAACGTTGCGCAAGAATCAGTATGTCAAATTTCAGGACTTGTGAATGTTACTAAAAAAGGTCGTTTCCAGATGGGATTGATTAACGTGCGCGATACGGCAGATGGAATCTCTTTTGGATTAATTAACATTGTAAAAAAAGGCGGCGTTTTAGAAGCCGGTATCGAAGCTGGAGAATTTGTGCATACTGCGCTTACATTCCGCTCAGGAGTAAAATATCTGTATTCAATCCTCTTTGTGGGCTATAATTATACTGAAAATTATTGGTCATGGGGTGCAGGTCTCGGAACAAGTATAAAATTGGTAGGGAATTTAAGTCTTAACTTAGAAGTTACTGAAAGAACAATATTCCAAAATGTCAGCCGCTTTCCAATGGCTCAACTCGTTCAATTTAACCCTGTGCTCAATTACCGTTTTGCTAAACATTTTAAAATTTACGCAGGTCCAAGCATTAATTTTCTATTTCAACACCATAGCCATTATCTCGGAGATTTTGATCCTGCGAAGATTCGTCAGATAAAAATTCCATATAGCTTATATCATTACTCTACATCATCATCCATGAGTAGCGCAATATTCGATATATGGATCGGTGTTGTCGGCGGAATAAAATTCTAAACCTTCTGTGCCCCTCTGCGAACTCCGCGCCTCTGTGCTGAAAAAAGAATATTCAACACAGAGACACAGAGAACACAAAGAACACAGAGTTACACAAAGAAAATCAATTAACCCAATTAAATAATTAAACAAATGAAAAATCAAACAAGAAAAACATCCCTTTTGCTCATCATCGTAGCAACCATCGCCATCCTGTTCAGCGCCTGCTGTAAAGAACAAGAATTCGATTTAGTCGAAAAAGAAGTACAGATTTCCGGAACAATAAAAGGAATCATTATTGAAGGACCTTGGGAAGTAGTTGTTACCCAAGACAGTGAAAACAACAGCGCCACCATTCAATACAACGTTCCCGAGAGCAAAATTAGAACAGAATTGCGCTCCAACGGCTATTTGTTTATTAGAGTGCATAACGTGAACAATTACAACAGGGTAAAACTAAAAGCCAACATTAAGGCAACGGAGCTTAAAAACATTGAAGGCAGCGGCGCCACGATCATCTACACCTACGGAGAGTTTGATACTTCTGCTGATATTATATTATCCGGCGCCTCTAAAATAGATGGTTTTTCGTGCAAGGGCGAATATCTAAGCATAGACCTTAGTGGGGCTTCAAGAGTAAAAAACTGCACTTTTACAGGAAACCGTTTCGATGCTATGCTTTCGGGCTCTTCGAATGCCAATTTCCGTAATCTGGAAGTAGAAAAACGTTGCAAGGTTAACGGATCCGGCGCATCAAGATTTGATGGAAGCGGTTATGCCGGAGAAACCTCCTTTACAGGCTCAGGAAGTTCCTTCTTTCATACTTTCGATTTGGAGTCGGAAAAACTTGATATTGACCTTTCCGGCGCTTCTCTTGCTGAGGTTACGGTAAATCAAACTATTACAGGGCGTCTTTCCGGCGCTTCAACGCTGAAGTATAAAAAGGCTACGGATGTGAGGGTGAGTACGAGTGGGGGGTCGAAAGTTATTCCGGTGGAATAGAAATTAGGAATTAAGAATTAGGAATTAAGAATTAATCAGCTCTAAATGGCAACACAGCAGTTTATCGTCTTTTTGTTCGCGAAGATGTAAACCGTTGCCCTCACAGTACTTATAAGATTTGCAGGTCGCGCATATACCGGTTTTGGTCCATGCGCGATTGCGCATTATTTGGTAGCGCTCGTTCCAAACTGTCCAAAAATCATCTTGGTAAATATTTCCTTGAATATAGTCGGCGCGCAAGCTCGGACAGGCGCTAATAGAGCCATCCACCAGCACAGAGCCCACGTGGATGCCCGCCCGGCAGAAGAATGGCGTGTCGCGAACTTCCATCTCATAATCGCCCAAAAAGCCTTCGCAACCATACGAAACCTTGATAATTCCTTCTTTACGAGTGTGTTTAATAAAATCCAGCATGCGCACAAGCTCTTCCGCTGAAAGTTTAAGCAAAGCGTTGTTTTCAGCACGTCCTTTCGGGAATATAGAAAACAGTCGCCAATTTTTAACCCCTAAACTGATGAGCAATTTCTTTATTCCTTCTAAATCATCAATATTTCGCTTATTTACACAAGTAACCACATCATACGTAAAGCCCTTAGTAGCGGCGATCATGGCAATGGCGTTTAACGCTCGTTCCCATGAGCCGTCTTTTCCGCGCAACCAATCGTGTGTTTCGGGGGTTAAGCCATCGAAACTAACAGTAACCGAGCGTAATCCGGATTGCAATAATTCTTCCAACAGTTTGGGCGTAAGTCCGTATCCATTCGTTACCATTCCCCACGGAAACTCGCGTTTGTAAAATTCTTTTCCGCACTGTGCCAAATCTTTCCGCATCAGAGGTTCGCCGCCGGTGAGTGCAATCATCGTTTTGTGCGAATTTACGAACGGTTTTATGCGGTCTAACACTTTCAGAAAATCTTCCAAAGGCATATCGGGTGTGGCTACTTCGCTGGTGCAATCGCTGCCGCAATGCAGGCAGTTGAGGTTACAGCGCAGGGTGCACTCCCAAAACAGGTAATTAAGCTCGTGCAGGCGTGTTTGGTTTTTGCGGTGCTGCCGGAATAATGCTAAAGTGAGTTTCTTTTTAAAGTTCATAAAATATCCTTAATCTTGCAAATCAGCTTCATTTATTATCGGAATATCTTGATTTGCTTCTTCTTCTATGATAATGCTTTGACCTTCAGTAGGAGGTCCATACATAGGCATTACACCATACTCAGGTACCGGCGCACCATATTCACAACTTGTATAAAGTGCTGCAGAAGAACCTAATATCAAAAACAGAATTAGTTTATCGAAAAGTTTAATAATTGGTTTTTTCATAATTCTATCGTTTTAGTTTTTTCGTTCTAATTCAACATTTTTCGTTTTTACAAATGTTCCTTTATCCCAAGCACCTTTTCCTTTTTGTACCAAGTCGGCATCAGTAAACGTAATATCCATTTCTTGGGTGATAAACTCGCCGCCATTTTCTTCGCCGTCAATGTCTTCAAATTTCAAATGCAAAGGTCTGTCCCATAAATAATCCCAAAATTTATAATTGTATTGTCCGCGAGAATCTGTGTATAAAGTATCTTTACGGTATTCATCTCTTATATTTGTTGTAATCTGAATGTGCTTGATAGGTCGGGAGGTCTCTTTATTAGTAATAGTACCTTTTAGCTCATAGTTTGCATGGGGCTCTCCGTACTTTGGGCAGGCATATAGCATGGGGGATATTCCCAATATCAAAAGAATTACTTTGTCGAAAGATTTAATAATTGGTTTTTTCATGGGTTTTAATTTAGGTGCGAAGTAATAAAAAAAACCATTGGCACGCAAAGGCGCAAAGGCGCAAAGTTTCTTTTCTTAGCGTCTTCGCGTCTTTGCGTGAAAAAAACGCCGCAAATTAAACAAAACAAACCTGGCTATAATCGGCAACGAACTTATTAACAGCATCTTGAATTTTTACCAAAGTAGCGCGGCTCGGATTTCGATGCTCAGTTGTATAATGACTTAATTGCTTTTTGTTGATGCCGGTTGCATCGCTTAACCATGTGAGTGGAAAAGGCGAATATTTTAAGAAGGATGGAATATCATAGACGAATTCAAATTCAATTTCAGGAAACTCTTTCTTTCGTTTTCTATAAGAATTTCTCATATCTTCATAACAACCCAAAAAGTCTTGTTTTGCTTCCAATATGGTTTTACCCTGCCCGAGAAGTCCAAATGGTACATCTGCTTCGAGATCTATCCAAATATCATAATCTAATTTTTCGCCTATTTCTATAAATGCTTTAATTTTCTTGCTCATTTTGTTGATTTTAATTATAATTTTACTCCTGAATCTTTACTAATTGATTTTATGGTTCCTATTTTAGCCTCTTCAGATCTATGATGACTTAAATAAAACTCTCTTCTTGTTATTGGGCTAAACCACTCAGGATGTCTGCCGCTTTCATCAATACAATAACAACCCGCATTTTTTAATTTCCTTTCAATTTCAGAATATTTCATTTTATTTCCTTGTTATGATTACCGGGCGCAAAGATAGATAAAAAACTATCAAACCAACTTCGTTATGATTTTTTTTTATTATACCTGTAGCTATTAAAATTCCTATTACTTTGCCAAAACTTTCCCTATGCAAACCCTTTACAAAAACATCCGTATTGTAGATGACACTCAAGATTTTACGGGCTGCGTGCTCGTAGAAGACGGCATCATTACCCAAGTGGCAGAAACCATTGATGAGCCTGCCTTTGAAATTTTAGGAGCCTATGGCCTGTACAACTCTAATTTGATAGTGCGCGATTTTACCGGCGAAGATGTAGTGCTTATGCCCGCATTCACCGATTTGCACGCCCATTTTCGAGATCCCGGGTTTACCTATAAAGAAGATTTGCAAACCGGCTGCGAAGCCGCCATTCAGGGAGGTTACACCGCAGTAAATTTGATGCCCAACACAAATCCTGTGTGCAGTTCCTTAAAACAAGCGCGCGAAATTGAAAAACGCGCCAAAGAAATTTGCGGAATTACAGTAAACCAAACCTTAAGCATGACCAAAGATTTGGAAGGAACAAACATCGAACATCTTAAATCGTTGAAAAAAAATGAAATACTTTTTGTTACGGATGATGGCAAAGGCGTTCAGGATGATGCGGTAATGAGGCAAATTTTTGAGATATGTAAAGAAAAAAACATCACCGTGTTGTCTCATGCCGAAGATTCAAAATATAGCGCCACGGATATGCGAAAGGCGGAGAATGAAATGACAGCGCGAGATATACGGTTGTTTGAAGAGGTGTGCTACGGCGGTACAACCGCCACCGAACGAGGGCATTTGCATTTTTGTCATGTTAGTACAGAGGAGGCAATAGAGATGATTGCGGAGGCGCAAGCTAAAGGTTTAAATATTACTTGTGAAGTAACCCCGCATCATATTTTTGCAACAGGTGATGAGGCAAATCATTATCGCGTAAATCCACCTCTGAGAATGCAAGAAGATCTTGATGCACTGATAAAAGCGATGCAAGCCGGCAACGTTTTTGCTATTGCCACCGACCACGCGCCACACTCGTTGGAGGACAAAGAAAAAGGGGCGCCCGGAATGATTGGATTAGAATTGGCTTTCCCCTTGTGTTACACAAAATTAGTGAGAGGCGGCTTTTTAACGCTATCGCAATTAGTAAAGTTAATGTCCACAAATCCCTCTGCAATGATGAAACTTAATAAAGGGAAGATTGTGGAAGGGATGAACGCTGAGTTTGTTATTGCAGAGTTGCAACAAGAGTATGTGATTGATGTTTTCTCGATGGCGACAAAATCGAGGAATACGCCTTTTAATGGAATTTCTGTTTTTGGGAAGGTTTTGGAAGTGATTTAGCACACAGATGACACGGATGACACAGATATTCACAGATTTTATTTAGGCCAATTCAATTTTATATTCCACCGGAAGGCTTAAATCCCTAATAAAATTCTCCGGATTTATTTTGTAATGATGATTCGAAAAATCGGAATTAAACACATTATTAGTTTCCATAATGCGTATTTCCAAAGGGATTTTTCCTTTCGATTTTTCTATGGCTTCTTTGAGCAAGTAAGCAACATTTCCATTTATATCTTTAACATTTAATACAATACGTACTTGTTTACAAAGCTTTTCAAATGCTTCATCCAAATAAAAAATGTTGATAGGTTTTAAGTCCAAATTTTTGGGTGCGGAAGGGTCTTTTCTAAAACGTTCGCTGGCGCTTGCGGTGATAAAGAGTTGCTTTCCTACCTCGAAAAGATGCCGGTATTTTGTAAAATCTTCCGAAAAGAGCATCCACTCAAAAGCTCCGGTTTCATCTTCAAAAGTAACGCGCCCATAATCTTTTCCGGTTTTTGTGGTACCTTGCTGCACGGCAGAAACGATGCCTGCAAATTTGGCGGTTTTGGCTACAAACTTTTCCTTTTCTTCCAATTTTTGTAACAACTCAAGATTGGTATTGCAATAATTTTGGATGATGGTTTTATAATTATCCATCGGATGTCCGGAAATATAAAAGCCGGCAATCTCTTTTTCGTATCGCAATTGTTGAATGGGATTCCAAGCCTCGCACACAGGCAGTTTGGGAAGCGCTTCTTCCTGCATCGTGGGCGCATCATCGAAAATGGAGGTTTGTTGCTGTGCCCCGGCATTTTGCTCTCGCGATGCCCATAGTAACAGTTTCTCCAAAAAGTTCATCTTTTCGTCTCTTTCAATGTGGAAAAACTGCGCGCGGTGCACGCCGGGCAGTGCATCAAAAGCGCCGGCATACACCAACGATTCCATGTTTTTCTTGTTGCAGTTTTTAGAATTGATGCGCTTCACAAAATCGAAAATCGTTTCAAATTTACCGTTTGTTTCCCGTTCTTCAATAATGGATCCGATGGCAGCGCTGCCAACGCCTTTGAGCGCCGCCAAGCCAAAACGGATATGACCCTCCTGATTTACAATAAATTCCACATCCGATTCATTAATATCCGGAGGCAAAATGCGAATGCCGGCTTGCAAACCATCTTCAATAAACTTCTTGATGTTGTCCATGTTCGCAAGATTGTTGGTTAGGTTTGCCGCTAAAAACTCAGCCGGATAATGCGCTTTCAACCAGGCAGTTTGGTAGGCAATGAGCGCATAGCACGTGGCATGCGATTTATTGAAGGCGTAATTTGCAAACTCAATCCATTCGTTCCAAATTTTCTTCAAAATCCGAGTATCGTGTCCTTGTTGCTCGCCGCCATACATAAACTCTTTTTCCATCTCATTCATCACCTTTCTGATCTTCTTTCCCATGGCTTTACGAAGCGTATCGGCTTGTCCGGGGGTAAATCCCGCCAGCAATTGCGAAAGCAACATCACCTGCTCCTGATAAATAGTAATGCCATAACTATCATTCAAATACTTTTCCATTACAGGGATATCGTACTCAATTTTTTCCTTACCATGTTTCCGGTTAATGAAAGACGGAATGTTGTTCATGGGGCCCGGGCGGTACAGCGCCACCATAGCAATCACATCTTCAAAACGTTCGGGTTTGAGGTCTATCAAATATTTCCGCATTCCGGCACTTTCCAACTGAAAAATTCCGGTCGTATCGCCATGACCTAAAAGTTGATACGTTTCCGGATCATCCAACGGAATAGTTTCAATATCAATATCTTTATTAAAACGTTTTTTAATATTTGCCAACGTACTGCTGATGATATTCAGTGTTTTCAGTCCTAAAAAATCCATTTTAAGAAGTCCGGCATCTTCTACCCATTTTCCCTCAAATTGTGTTACAGGGATATTGCTGTTTTTTGAGGTACTTAACGGAATTTGCGAGATGAGGTCTTCTTTTCCGATAATTACGGCACAAGCATGCACACCGGCTTGGCGCACAGTGCCTTCCAAATTTTGCGCAAAATGGAGGGTCTTCTTTACCAATTCTTCGCCCGAATCTAATGCTTTTTTTAGCTCCGGAACTTCCTTATATGCTTGTTCTAAAGTAATATCCAGCACTCCCGGCACCAACTTCGACAAACGGTCGCTTTCTGCTAACGGCAGTTTCAAAACCCGCGCACAGTCCTTTATGGAGGAGCGCGCCGCCATTGTGCCGAACGTAACGATTTGGGCTACTTTTTCTGCACCGTATTTTCCAATCACATAATCAATTACCTTATCGCGCCCCGAGTCGTCAATATCAATATCCATATCGGGTAATGAAATTCTGTCGGGATTTAAAAAGCGCTCAAAAAGCAAGTGGTATTTAATGGGGTCAACGTTGGTAATATCTAAGCAATAAGCTAATATAGAGCCGGCTGCGGAGCCGCGCCCGGGACCAAAGCGAATGCCCATTTCTTTGCCTGCCTTAATAAAATCCCAAACAATCAGAAAATATCCGGGGAATTTCATCTTTTTTACCGTTTCCAGCTCAAACTGAATGCGATCCATAATTTCATCGGTTAAAATTTCCCATCTTTTACTGGCGCCTTCAAATACCAAATGCTCCAAATAGCTGTATTCATCTTTAAATCCTTCCGGAACATCAAATTTCGGAAGCAACACGTCCATCTTCAATGAAATAGGCTCTATTTTTTCTATCAATTTCCGGGTATTTCCGATCGCTTCCGGGTATTCTGCAAACAGTTCCGACATCTCTTGCGTAGTTCTCAAATACTCCTGTCCGGTATAAGCCATGCCCATATCAGTATCTGAATCTTGCATGGCAGCGTCGGCATCTTGCAGGTTTTTCCCTGTGTTTAAGCAAATTAACAAACGGTGCGCTTCATAATCCTCGGCATCCACATAATGCACATCATTGCTCGCAATACAAGGCACGTGGCAAATTTCGGAAAGCTGTTTCATGGCTTTATTCACTAAAAGTTGCGCTTTATGCCCGTTATGTTGCATTTCCAAGTAAAAATCGTTGCCAAAAATTTTCTTGTACTTTTCTACTACTTTTATTGCATTATTCAGATTCAAAATTTCGGGAACAAACCCATTGTTTTCTACAGGATTTTCTGCCATAATAGCTTTGGCAACCTCTCCGCCAAGGCAAGCGGAACACGCGATAAGCCCTTCCGAGTATTTTTCCAGCAGCTCCATATCTACCCGTGGTGCATAGTAAAAACCTTCAATGAATGAGAGTGTTACTAAGCGGGAAAGATTTCTGTAGCCTGTCCAATTCTTAGCCAACAGAATTAAATGCCGTCCGCCGCGATCCTCTTTCACGGTTTTATCTTTGTTGAAACGAGTACGTTGCGCTACATACACTTCACACCCGATAATGGCTTTGAATTTATCATCCTTTTGGGCATATTCTTTATTGAATTTTTCGACCTCCTCCACAAACTCAAATACGCCATACATATTACCATGGTCGGTAATTGCCATAGCGCGCTGGCCGTCATCATAAGCCTTTTTAATCAACTTTTTTATTTTGGCAAGACCATCTAAAATGGAGTACTCGGTGTGTACGTGGAGGTGGGAGAAGGTGCTCATAATGTTGTATTTTAATTGTTTATTGATTCATTTCTATCTATTGGTTCAAATAGTCCGCCTAAAAATGTTTCATCTCCAAATCCGACTAATTTAACCACCGTACCTGTGCCATATATTTCGATGTGTTCTATTTCGTAAATGGTTTCTAAATCCAATATTTTATTCGGGTTGGGATGAGTGCCACGCCAATACATTCGGTATAAAGGACTTTCTCTGTCTTTGTCGCTGATACCCTTATAACGGACATGGGCGCCCTCTTTCAAACCTGTTCTTTGTTTAAATTCGCTTTTTAAACGCTCCCAATGCTCTTCATGAGTCATTTCGGGTTCATCTCTCAAACTTTCCAAAAATTTCTCTAAATGCCCTTCCCTATGTTTTTTCTCTTCTTCGGTAAGCGTACTTTTTGTTTTTAACTGTCTCATTTTTATTATTTCAAAAGTTGAATCCGTAATCATTTTTTCTTTCAGTTTGTCAGAAATATTCAGTTTTGAAAAATCGGAAGAATGTTCGCTGTGGATTGGAATAATAGCCTCTTGGGGATTGACCAATTCGCATACTTTCGCTAATGTTTCGGCAGAGGCGTGTCCACTAGTATGCAATTTTTCTATGCGAGGGAATTTTGAAACGAAATTCAGATAATCTTGTTTTGCGTACCGACTGTTTGGATTGATGTATTCGCTCCACATTGAATAAATCAAAACCGTTTCTTGCATATTGAGTTGCGGTTTAAGTAAATCCCAATATTTTTCAAATTTTTCTGTTGCTCTGACCAGCATACAGCAGCCTTTATCAAGAATCCAATCAATCAATTTTTGATTTTTTTCAAAAAACGGATATGCTTTAAAATTAAATAATGATGTTTCTTTACCCGATGTTTTAGAAAATATATCCAAAATATCTAACTGATAATCATCACAAACAAACGGTTTCTGTTTTTTAATTTCCTTATTTGCTGCATGAAAAGTCGCCAAGCGGTCAATATCGGTCGAAGAACACATCACAAATACATTTTTGTATTTCGTCATTAGTTCTTTTGCCTCCATTTTTAAATCATTTTCGTGTTTAACTTTCTCTTGTGGTCTCGACAACATGGTGCCTTCGGTTATCAATACATCAATTTCTTTTCCCACGATAAAAGCCTTTAAAATTTTTTCCAATCCGCCGCCCAGATAGCCGTGCTCGCGAAAATCGCCCGTGTGCAAAACGCTTTCCCCTATATTCGATTCAATCAGAAACATATACGCATCACAAGCCGAATGACTGACAAAATAGGGCGTAACCGTAATGTCGCCAATTTCAACTTTTTCGTTTGCTATGAAAGTTTCAACTTTTTCTAATTTTGCAACATCTTCTTCTGTAACATCTTTTATTCCAGAACATCCCGCCAATACTTTACTTTTGCAAACCATCACTTGTTTGGCAACTTCGCCGATATATTGCGGAATATTTTCGGGTACATACTTATACAAATCAATATGATCGCCATGATAATGCGTGTAAAAAATGGCATTTACGCCTTCTGTTAATTCTTGAATCGCCTTTCTATTTGCTTTCGGGTCGTTGGCAGGCTTATCACCTTTGGGAAGATTGCGCCCCAGGTCAATAAATATTTTGGTGCTATCTGTTGCGATTTCGGTAATGCAACCGCCAATTTGGTTGATGCCGCGGTGGATGGTGATGGTCATAAGTTTTTTAATTTATGGTCACTGTCAATTATTATACATTGTATATTTTTATCTATATTTTTTGCTTTGTTTTCAAATATTTCTCTTTGTTTCTCAAAATTCTTTTTTTCTGTATCATAAGAATAAGCAAAAATAAATTCAGGGTCTTCATTATTGATTCTTAAATCTTTACTAATAAGTTTAAATTCCTGTTTTTGTTCTAATAATTCGACCATTTCTTTCCGAAATATTTGCGGTTTTCTTCCAATGGAGGCTTTATAACACTCCCAATGTTCTTTTAATCCAGATGTACCACCGAGTGCGCCAAGTCCTTTTTTAAGTTCAATCACACAAAGTCGCCCATTTTTATTAACTGCAATAATATCAAATCGAGGCTTTTTGGGTTTTTCTCTCGGATATGTACATTTATAATCAGAATTTACACTTACTTGAAATTCAATATCTATAATTGTGTAATCGGATTTACTGTATTGATTTTCAAAAAGCAATTTATGTTGTTCTTCTCTTTCGCTGTTTTCTTTATTGTGCGCTTTTAGCCATTCGTTTATTTGGTTTGTTGCTTGTTCTATAAATTCTTGATGTTTTCCTTCTTTTATTTTTTTGAGTAAATTATCTTTTTGCTCTTTTAATTCTGTGCATAATTTAATATCCTTTTTAATTTCTTTAGAGGTTCTATCGCTTTCTGTGTAAAAATAAAATTCGTCAAATACAAAACTGTTTTTGCCTTGTATTTTTAATAAACTTCCACCACGATAATAAACACTCAAATAATTATCTCTAATTTGAATGTCAATATTTTCATTTTTCCTCAATTCTCCAAGTAATTTTGATAAGTTCCCTATTTTTAACTCTTCTAAGAAAGTTTTATCCGTGATTTCTCGTGCCATATTATTTATTTTTAAGTTAATAATTCAAATTTTTCTGCAAATGTTTTTTCTTTGGCGAAAATAGCATTATTTCAATCAAGCATTTCATCTCAACAGCACATTTCATCCTAACAGAACTCTTCGGGAACTTTGCATATCGGCTCTAAAAAAAATTCAGTAAATTTCATATTTGCACCCACTTCTATTGAAGTTAATAGATTTTGTGAACAATGTAAATGCGTTAACTTTGTGTTAGTTCTCAGATCTAATACTGCTAAATCATTACAGGAACAATCAAAAACAATTAATTTCTTATTCGCTTTCACATCCATTGCAACTAAACGATTATAGGAACAATGTAAATCTTTTAATTTCGTATTTGTGCTCACATCAAGTGCAAATAAATAATTACGGGAACAATCTAAATATATTAACTTCTTCCATTGGCTCGCATCTAAAGTTCCTGCAAGACATTTCCTCGACCAATCAATCTTAATCAATCGTTTTGGCGATTCATTATTCCATGTAAGGTTTGGAATTTCGGCAACCCATTCTTCGCTGTTTTGCCAATCAAGAGCGGACACTCCTAATTGTTTTGCGTTTGCTTCGCCATATTCTATCGAAGGTTGTTCTAAAAACCTGCGTAAACCTTCTTTGTCGTCTTCATGATAGATTGGTGAAACCGCACTGTTTTTTGCAATTTCGATTTTTGTGTTTTTTCTGCTCATGCCTACTTATATTAAAATTGATAATATATATAAGACGAATGAGCGCAAAAAAGTTATACAAGAATTTTGAAGAATTAACGATTTTTAACATTTCAAAATGGTGTTTTGTTTTATAATTATTTTTATTTCAATATTTTGAAAAACTTTAATGATTTTGCCCTGTTATTTTTTCTGATGGTGTTGCATTATAAAATAATTCATGTTTATTTGTCGTTGAGCTATGATTAACTAAAACATACTACAATGACTCCTAAGATGCACGAAGAAGGTATTGACTATCAAGTCATAATTCCACAAGGACAGACAAGAGAAGATGTGCAAGTCCGCAAAAAATTGATAAAAGATTTTTATGCGGTTTGGAATGCTGCTAACCCAACAAAATGTGTTTTTAATATCAATTTGCAAGATTTTATTAATGTTCGTTTTTTATCAATGCAAGAAACATCATTGATCGCTGCGCTATCGTACAAATCTACCTTCGCAGTAACGTGTTTAACTGAGATTTTGGAGAAAGCGGTAGTAAGAGAGCGCACAAAACCTAAACCAAACAATCAAAATCAAAAGCGGTTTTCAGAAATGATAATAATGGATTATTTTAAAGAAGAACTTGACAATATTAAATTAACCGTAGGGGTTTTAAAAGGAAGCAAGCAAAAAGTTCAATATTGCATAACAGCAATAAAAAACGACCAACAACCCTCCACGTCCAGGAAATAGTTATTAGCCGTTTATTTTCTTTTAGGCGGCGAAAATAGAAATATTTTTTAATCCGTAATATTTTTCATTTATTTCCATCCGTAACCATTCCGCAATATTAATTTCACTAAAACTACACCTTATTGAAACGGTTTAGTTATATCAACATTGCTTTTTTGCGGTGCTGAAAAAGATGGAGTATGGAATATGGAATAATGAATATGGAATAATGAAAAAACGAATACAAACCAAATTTTATTTTTATGAAAATGTTTAAAACTGTAAAATCCCTTGTGGTAGGATTGGCGCTGGTAGCCCTCATCAATCCTTTTGCGAATGCGCAAGTTGTAATTAAAGGTTCCGACACTTGTTTGCCGGTATCTCAACAAGAAGCCGAAGCTTTCGGTAAAAAAGGCGGCGGCGCTGTAACTGTTACGGGCGGCGGCTCTGGCGTAGGTATCTCCGCTTTAATTTCAGGTACTTGCGATATTGCACAAGCCTCCCGTCCCATGAAATTCGACGAAAAACAAAAAATGTCGGAAGCAGGAAAAACGCCCAAAGAAGTAATCATCGCTTATGATGCCTTAGCCGTTGTTATCAATCCTGAAAACCCTGTAAATCAATTAACCCGCCAACAATTGGAGCAAATTTTTACCGGAAAAATCACCAACTGGAAAGAAGTAGGTGGTCCCGATATGAAAATTGTAGTTTATTCGCGCGAAACTTCATCAGGAACGTATGAATTTTTCAAAGAACATGTAATGAAAAACAAAAACTACGCTACCTCCGTACTTTCTATGCCGGCAACCGGCGCTATTATTCAATCGGTGAAACAAACCAAAGGCGCCATCGGTTATGTAGGATTAGCGTACCTAAATAAAGAAGTTAAAGCATTAAAAGTAAGCTACGACGGTAAAACTTTTGTAGAACCTTCTGTTGCCAACGCCAAAAACAAAACCTATCCGGTAGTTCGCCCTTTATTCTATTACTACAGTATCAATAACGAGAAAAAAGTAAAACCCTTCATGGATTTCGTATTATCACCTGAAGGACAAAAAATTGTAGAAAATGTAGGATTTATTGGAATTAAGAATTAACCATTGCCGTCAGTTTTAACTGACGGAACAGAATAAAAATTAAAAAAATAAAAAACAAACAATATGAAAAAAGTTTTATTATCAGTATGTATCGGTATAATAACATTCAGCATGTTAGGCATCGTAAAAGCTCAAACCAATGAAGTTATGGCAGAGCCGGAAAAAACAGAATTAGAAATCATTCAAGATCAGGTAGAAAGTAATACTTCCGAAATTAAAAA
>WQWP01000049.1 GCA_009787485.1 Lentimicrobiaceae bacterium
ACTTTTGGTGGCGCAGGTATTTTTGTTAACGGAATTCGTTTTAACAAAACTCAGGATATGATCGGTATCGGAATTGGCTATGAGGCAGATTTTCGCTCATCGCAGAGTATTCCGATCTTTTTCAATTATCGTCATTATTTCCCGGGAAGGGGAAAGAAAAACCTTCAACCACTTGTAAACATTGGACTTGGTATGAGAATTAGTTTTTGGGAAAAATGGACTTATTGGACTGAACCATGCGATAATGAAAATTGTCGTTATTATGGTTATTATTATGAACATTATGAACATTGGTTTAGTTCTTCAGTACAAAGAGTTACGCCGGGGCTATATGTTACCATGGCTGCAGGTTTTAAAGTAAAAGCATTGTCTTTTACTTCGGGCTTTTTCATGAAATCATGGAATAATGAGTATTTTGGTGGGATAGAAGCAAAAGTAGGATTTACTTTCTAATTTTTCTCCTTTAATAAATCCCTGATTTCGGTAAGCAATTGCTCTTCTTTTGTAGGCGCCGGAGGTGTTGCAGCAGCAGGTTCTTCGGCTTTTTTACTGCTAATACGGTTAATTGTTCTGATCATCAGGAATATGACAAAAGCCACCACAGTAAAATCGAACACGGTTTGAATAAAACTACCCAACTTTAGTACAACAGCCGGAACTACCTGCCCGGCAGCATCCACACTTGCCGCTTTTAGCGTAATGGCAATATCGGTAAAGTTAACCCCACCGATAAGCACGCCAATAGGCGGCATAATAACATCGGAAACCAACGATGACACAATCTTTCCAAAAGCGCCACCAATAATAACGCCAACTGCGAGGTCTATCACATTGCCCCGCATAGCAAAATTTTTAAATTCTTGAATAAAACCCATAATCGTAATTATTTTTGTTAATCATATTAATCATATTAATCTTGTAAAATCCTGGTTCAAGACAACTTCAACTTCCTCTAACGTAGTCGCTTTCATTAATTCCAACCGTATTTTTTTAAAGCCGGGCACGCCTTTAAAATATCCGGCATAATGCCTTCGGATTTCGAGGCAGGCTTTCTTTTCTCCTACTAAGGGAATCGTGTTTCTAATATGTTGTAATAAAATATTGATCCGTTCTACTAAGGGAGGAGAGGTGTAGATATTGTTTTCAAATGTGCATTTTATTTCTTTGAAAATCCAGGGATTTCCAATGGCGGCGCGTCCAACCATGAGCGCATCCACACCATATCTTTGTTTAAACAAAACCGCCTTTTCTCCGGAACTGATATCGCCGTTTCCAATGACCGGAATTTTCATGCGAGGGTTGTTTTTTACGGCTCCAATCAACGTCCAGTCTGCCACTCCCGAATAGAGTTGCGACCGCGTTCTTCCATGAATGGTAATGGCTTGAATCCCGACATCTTGTAATTGTTCTGCTACAGAAACAATTGGCCGGTCGGTCATATCCCATCCCAAGCGTGTTTTCACTGAAACAGGAAGTTTCACGGCATCTACTACTGCTTTGGTGCAAGCTACCATTTTCGGAATGTCTCTTAAAATGGCGGCTCCGGCGCCTTTTGCCACCACTTTTTTTACCGGACAACCCCAATTAATATCTATAAAATCGGGATGTTGCGTTTCGGCAACTTGTGCGGCTTTTACTAATGAGGTTTCGTCATGCCCAAAGATTTGAATTCCAAAAGGTCGCTCCGATTCGTTGAAAGCCATTTTATCGAAACTTTTTTGCACATCGCGAATCAATGCTTCGGAAGAAACAAATTCTGAGACTAACACATCGGCGCCCATAGCTTTACAAATGCGCCGGAAGGCAGCATTGGTAATTTCTTCCATGGGCGCTAAAAAAAGAGCGTTAGCGTTAGCCTCTAAATAGTTCGCGAAAAAATTCATGGCAGATTAATCTTTTCCACTCGTTTCGCATGACGTCCGCCTTCAAAAGGGGTTTCAAAAAAAGCGGTAATTATTTCAATAGCTTCTGTTTGCGAAATAAAGCGTGCGGGAAGTACCAAAATATTGGCATCATTATGACTACGCGCTAAGCAAGCAATTTCTTTGCTCCAGCACAATGCCGCTCTTACATTGGGATGCTTATTCGCTGCCATTTGCATACCGTTTCCCGAGCCACACAACAAAACTCCCTTCTCTGCAGGGCGTTCCGAAATATAAGCTGCCAACGGATGTGCAAAATCAGGATAATCTATGCTTTCTAATGAGTAACAACCTCCGTCTTCCCAATTGAAACCGGCAAGGTTGGAAATGATGAATTGCTTGAGGTCGAAGCCGGCGTGGTCGGATGCGATTTTTATGTTCATGATTTAAGATTTAAAAAATTAAAAATTTAAGGATTTAAGGGGTAGCGGGTATTTCTTCATTGTTTTTGATTTCATTCTTGATGAAAGATTCCAATAATTTTCTATCGGGTAGTTTAAGCAAGTATTGCGATACAAACATTTGATTATCAATCCCTGTAGTGGCATATCTTGCTAATGCCTCTTTTTTATTACCACAAAGAATTAGTCCGATAGGAGGATTGTCGCCCTCGCTCATTTCATTTTCTTTGTAATAATTCAAATACACATTCATTTGTCCGGCATCGGCGTGGTCAAATTTCCCAATTTTCAAGTCAATCAGAATATGACTTTTTAGAACACGGTGATAAAAAACCAAATCAATGCGATAATGCTCATTGTCGAAAGTTATTCGTTTTTGTCGTGCTTCAAAGCAAAACCCTGTGCCGAGTTCTATCAGAAATTTTTGCAAATGATTCAAAATTGCCGTTTCTAAATCCGTTTCGCTGTATTCCGATTTTTCTTCTAAATTAAGAAATTCCAACACGACCGGATTTCGCATTATTTCGCTTGTTGATGTTGGTTTCAGATTTTTTATTTTCTTGATAATCGCCTCTTTGTTAGTTGATAAAGTAGTTCGCAGAGCCAAAGAAGTATCAATTGCTCTTGCCAGCTCTCGCACGCTCCAATTGTTTTTGATAGCTTCCACTTCGTAGAAAAGGCGTTGCAGGTTGTCTTCTACGCGAATAAGTTCGATGAAATGTGTAAACGAAAGACGAGAAAGTAACTGATAAGAAGATAAAGGGTAATTGTCCTTTTCCAATTCGGCGGTCAGTGATTGCCGAATTGCTATTTCTTGACAATCAGACTGTTGGAATTTGGGGGTCACTGACCCCCAAATTGGGTTTTTACTATTTGTCAATAAAACATTATGCTCAAAAGCCAATTTTTCAAATTCGCCAAACACTGCCTGGCGAATTTGTGGATAAAGATTATAAAATGTTCTACAAGCACGCAATGTTCTCGAATCTAAACCTTTAATTCCTTTTTCTCGAATCTGTTTTGCCATTTCATTAAGCAAATTTGCCCCATACTGCGCCCTATCTTTTCCATTCTGTTCATACTCAACAATATAATGACCGACCAGCCAATTACGTGCAGTCAAATTAAAATTTACGGCTTTAACCGCATTTTCTTGCAATAAGCAATGTGTGTGATAAACACTGTTTATCAATTTTTCAAAATCGTTGTTGTTTTGTGTGAGATTCATATTATTTTTATTTTGTTATTATGTCCGTGTTGCGAAATTATTTGATAACGCGAAAGTAAATTATTTTTGGTAATATAAAAAATATTTTGTGCGTTGTTTTTATCTCAAATATCCGAATTCTTTCAATTTATTTATGTTGTCAATTTTATAACTGGCGCAATCCTTTATCACATACAGGTCATCACTTACCTTTGTGATATATTGATACATGTGGTCTGTCAGAATAAAACCTTTTTTATCTTTTTCCTGCTTCAGTATTTCCATGAAAATTTCCACATTTTTAGGTGACAAATGAGAAAATGGTTCATCTAAAAGACAAAATTTGGCATTACTTTTTAAAATCAAGTATGTCTCAATAACTCTAATGTTTCCTCCTGAAAGCTCTTTGATTTTGAAATGTGGCCACGTCTTAAATTCATTGAATAAGTCACAAAATTCAGCAAAATTTACATTGAAATATTTGAATGCTTGAATAACTTTTATATGTTTGGGTAAACTGTTAAACTGAGGCAACATTCTTATGTCATCAGGATTTCTACTATCTTTCAATAGTACGTTGCCATTTATTCTAACCGATTTCTCATACGCTGAAATTTCCCCAAAAATCAACTTCAATAAACACGATTTTCCACAACCATTTCGTCCAAGAATTCCTGTAATTTTTCCGGTTTTTGATGATATATATATGCTGTTTAGAATAGTTCTATCACCAAACTTTAGTTGAACACTATCTATCTCAAGTAAATTTTCCATGTAAGTTTAGTCCTATTATTATAACAACAAAATAAATTATCAAATCAAAAGAGATAGAGAATATCCATAGCACTTTTTTGCCGACACCCAAATTTTTATAGAAATAGAACTCTTTTGATTTATACTCCTTTATGTAGTAAAAAATTAAGGCAAGAGTTATGATTTTAAACCAAAAAAGAGGCGCATACACAGAAACCCCATACTTGATAAAAAAATATGCACATACAAAGGAAATCAAAATTGAGGCAAAACAAAATGATTTGTAAAATTCTAAATACAACTTTATGTTTTTCTTCGTAATCATTGTCAAGTTCGATTTTTTGCCCGCCATATTCGTATAACGCTTAAATCTACATAACCTACATTTTTTCACCACCACCCCACCAACTTTAAATCCTTAAATCTTAAATCTTTAAATCATTTTTTCACCTCAACGTTGCCCCACACTCCTTCCCAAACACCCCCACCAACTTATCCATAATCTTATTAATCTCCTCCTCAGTCATCGTTTTGTCAGGATGTTGTAAGACAAAGTTTAAAGCGTACTGTTTTTTACCTGTCGGAAGTTTATCTCCTTCGTAAACATCAAATAATGAGATTTTTTTGATGTGTCGGGAGCCAAATTGTGTGGCCACTTTCTCCAATTGTTGGTACGTTACATTTTTATCTACCACCAATGCCAAATCTCTTTTTACAGCAGGCGTAACAGCGATAGGAGTATATAAAGTTTTGCTTTTTAAATATTCTGTAAACAATTGAACAACATCTATTTCAGCATAAAAAACAGGCTTCCTGATGTCGAAATGTTTTAATATTTTGGGATGAACTTGGGCTATTTTGGCGATAAGTTGTTCATTATTCGTATAAAACAACGCATCAATGAAAGTCGTTTCATTTTCATTTGCCTGTAGAGACGCATAATTATGCGTCTCTACCCCGCATTTATGGAATACATTCTCCACATAATTTTTCAAAAAGAAAAAATCCAATTCCTTAGGCTGTTCCATCCAGTTTTCCTCATGCGTTTTTCCGGTTACAAACAAAGAGAGTATTTCTTTTTCGGCGTAACGTTGAAGCACATCTGTAGCCTCTTTGTTAACAAGATGATAGGTCTTCCCAAACTCAAAAAGTTTAAGATTGTTATTTTTATTATTAAGGTTTCGAGCAATAGTTTCTAAACCTGAAAAAAGCAGGGTTTGGCGCATCGCATTCAGTTCGCTGCTTAGCGGGTTTACTAAATCAATACGCTCATTCTCATCAATATAATTAAAAATTGAAGCATACTCTCCTTTGGAGAGAGAGTTGTTCATCATTTCAAAAAAACCATTGTCTGCTAAATACATAGAGATTGTTTTTTGCAGTTTTTAAAAGGTAGGCCTCGGTTTGCTATGCTGAAAATATCGAATTTCATTGGGGATTTCTATGTTGTTGAATCCGTAAATTCGTAACACCTCCTCAATCAAATCAATAGGTCGTGTAATATCGTGCTTGTTAAGAGGGATGGTTACCGATAACTTATTTTCGCTGATGGAACTGTTTTCAAATTCAAGACTTAGTAGAATGGAAGAAATGGTCTGTTTATCAATATATTTACCTGCTGTTTTTGCGACGTCCTCTACCGAGAGCGAAATGATGCGCGGCTCCATAACGGTAGGATATTCGTCTATCACTTCCGATGCAACCACCGCGTTTGCCAATTCCACTAATAATTGCGTGGCTCTCCGAATGGCGTAAATCGTCATATTTATATCACAACCTCGCTCAAAACGGAAAGCGGCGTCCGTTTTCAGTCCGTGTCTTTTCGATGTTTTGCGCACGGAGGTGGGGTTAAAATAGGCACTTTCTAAAAACACATTTTTAGTTGCTTCCGTAATTCCGGAATCTTTTCCACCGTAAACACCGGCAATACACATCCCTTTTTTCGCACTGCAAATCATTAAATCTTCTTCATGCAATTTGATTTCTTTATCGTCTAATGTTTTGAAAATGGTGTCTTTAGGCAACGTCTTAATCAACACCTTTCTTGCTTCAATTTTATCGGAATCGAAAGCATGAAGCGGGTGTCCGGTTTCCAGCATTACAAACTGTGTAACATCCACTACATTATTAATGGGACGCACGCCCACGGAAAGCAACCGGTTTTTGAGCCAATCGGGCGATTCTTTTATCTTCACATTTTCCAAGCATATTCCTGTATATCTGGGACATGCGGTTTTGTTTTCGATAACAATGGCGATAGAAGGGTTTCGTTTGCTGGGAATAAAATCGCCGATAAAAGGAAGGGCTATTTTAGAGCAAGGAATATTGTTTTGTTTCAGTGCGGCGAAAAGGTCTCTTGCCACGCCAATGTGCGAAATAGCGTCGCTGCGGTTGGGCGTTAATCCGATTTCAAAAACGTAATCTTCTTCAATATCAAAGTATTCCGCTGCCGGTTGTCCGATTTTCGCCTGCCAGTCCAACTCCATAATTCCTTCGTGATTTTCGCCCAAATGCAACTCTTTTTCGGAGCATATCATTCCCTCGGAAGCCGCGCCCCTTATTTTCGATTTTTTAATAGTAAACGATTCCTCGCCGGCGTGCAGCACTGTGCCCACTGTGGCCACGGCTACTTTCAGTCCGGCACGCACATTCGGGGCGCCGCAAACGATGTTGAGCGGAGTTTCCGCGCCAATGTTTACCGTAGTGATGTGCAAATGATCCGAATCGGGATGCTCTTCACAAGTAAGCACTTCGCCAATTACGATGCCGCGAAGCCCGCCTTTAATCACTTCAAATTTCTCTATAGATTCTACTTCTAACCCACAGTTTGTTAAATAGTTGCCCGTTTCCTCAGGCGACAAATCGAAATTGATGTATTGTTTGAGCCAGTTGAATGAAATTTTCATTAGTATGTTTTTAATTTAAAGTTATAAAAATAAAAAAATGAATATAAAGCATTTCGGCTGAGGTTATAAAAATCTCCTCCTCACCAAATCGCAAAGCGAAAGATAAGTAGAAGATGTTGTATCCCAAAGATATTGATGTTTTAGCTCTTCCATTAAATTAAAAGCCGCATCAATATTTTCACAGTCGTTTAGTTTTTGAACGGCGTTGCTGAAATCTACGCCGCTATTGCGAAACAGCTCACGAATGAAAGTAAATTTCTCATTGATAGCAATCGCTTTGGTTAAATCGGGAATATAAGATTGTTGGAATTTTGTTCCTAAAGATTGGTCTTCTTTTTTCTCCGTCAATAAGTCGTTGAGCGATTTTTTCTCGGATCTGAACAGGGTGGTCTCTTCAAACAAGAGTGTGGTTTGAGGGCGCGCATCGGGGATAAATTCCAAGAGGTCGTCGTGGAGAGGTTGTTTTTGGGAGGCACTGGGGACAACAGGAACATTTGAAGGTTCAATTATTATTTTTTCTTCGATGATTTCTTCTTCGATGATTTCTTCTTCGATAATTTCTTCTTCGACGGTCTGTTCTTCAGCAATCTTTTCTTCGATAATTTCTTCTTCGATAATTTCTTCTTCGACCATCTTTTCTTCAGTAACTTCTTCTTCAACAATCTCTTCTTCGATAATATCGACAAATTCGACAGTTTCTTCTTCAATAATTATTTCTTCGGCGATTTCTTCTTCAAATATTTCTACCTGTTGTTCAGTTTCCGTTTCTTCATTTTCACCTCTTCCGTCATCCGGCGACCAGTCGCCGTCTGCCACCTTCTCCTCAACAAACAACCGTTCCACCTTGTTTTCCTCACTTTCCGCATTTACCGGAATATTCAGGAAAATCATGTATGCCGCTCGAAGATTGTGCAGGATAATATCTTTTTCAATGGGCGAATAAACATCTAATGCGTTTATCTGTTGTAAACTTTCAATAATTTTTTGGATGACTCCGGTGGGCTTTTCCATAGTGGTTAGTGATTAGTGGTTAATGGTTAACGGTTAATGATTAATGGTTATAAGTTTAAGATTTTAAGTTCAAAGTTCAAGATTTAAAACCTTATTTCCACCTTATTTTAACAACAAAACAACCTTAGTAGCAATATGTTTGCCCAACATTCATATACCTTATTACCTTATTTTTTAGAACAAGGCAGGAATAAGGTAATAAGGTTGAAATTAATCCGATACAATTCATTGCTACTAAGGTTGTTTTGTTGTTAAAATAAGGTGGAAATAAGGTTTTATTTTTATTCGTAATTTTTAATTTTTGGATTTTATTTTTTTTAATTCTTTAATTCTTCCTTTTTATGGTTGAAGAATTTCTTATTCCAAATAATAATGGCGATAATTCCAATAGTGGTACAAGCGTCTGCCACATTAAAAATGGCGGGGAAAAAATATTCGCCGCTAAATAGTGGAGACCAGTCGGGGATTCTGAAAAGTTTAAAATAAAACATATCCACCACATGTCCGTAAAGAAATGGCGCATATCTCCAAATAATGCCGTAAACCATTGAATCTATAATGTTTCCGAGCGCTCCTGCAATAATTAATGATAAGATAACCACGACGAGCCAATTGGCTTGCTGCTTTTTAATGAGAGAAATCAGGTAGTATATTAAAAAGGTAACAACGGCAATACGCAGCAACGAAAGCAGCAGTTTGCCGATGTTTTCGCCAAAGCTGATACCAAATGCAATTCCTTCGTTTTCAACGAAATAAATATAAAACCAATTTCCCAATACCGGAAAAGATTCTCCGAGCGACATAGTGGTTTTTACCCAGATTTTAACAATTTGGTCTATTGCCACTAAAACAAAAATGATAAGTAAAGCTACGCTACTTTTTTTCATTTACTTTGGCATCAAATGAGAGTGTGGCATGGGGCACGCAGCGCAGGCGCTCTTTGGGAATGAGCTTGCCGGTGGCGCGGCAAATTCCGTACGTTTTGTTTTCAATACGCACCAATGCGGCTTCCAAATTCTTGATATACTTATCTAAACGATTTGCCAAACGGCTGTTCTCTTCTTTAGAAAGCACTTGGTTGCCTTCTTCCAGAATCTTGAAAGTGGGCGAAGTATCGGTGGTATCGTTGCCTACATTGCTATAAGCCTCTAAATAAATCTCCATTCCTTTTTTTGCTTCCGCAATTTTTTCTTCGATGAGCGCCTTAAATTCATTGAGTTCCTCATCGGAATACCGAACAATGTTATCTATATTCATGCCATTTTATTTAATGTGCAAAAATAGAAAAAAAACAATTCATTCTCTCACATAAATTCTCGGCACACGTTTCGATATTGCCGTCAAAAGTTCGTAGGGTGTTTTGCCGATGCGGGCGCTAATTTTTTCTAACGAATTTTCTGTATTATAAATGATAACGTCTTCTCCTATAGTGACATTTTTCAAATGTGTAACATCAATTACCGTCATGTCCATGTTAATTTTTCCTACTACAGGGCATGGTTTACCTTGCACCAACATGGTTCCTACGCCGTTGCTAAACTCTTTCGGAAATCCATCGGCGTAACCCACCGGAACAATGGCAATTTGCATATCTTTCTTTGCGGTAAATGTTCTGTTATATCCTACTGTTTCTCTTTTTTTAATTTTTTTTATTTGTGTGATGACGCTACTAAGGGTAATGACAGATTGTAATTGTTGTTGAACCTCCGGAAGCGGACAAAATCCGTATAATCCCAAGCCCAATCTTACCATATCGTATTGCGCCTCCGGAAAACGAACAATCCCTGCCGTATTTAAGATGTGTTTTAAATATGGATATGGAATTTGGGCGTCAATCTTTCTACAAATGACATCAAATCTATGTATTTGTTTGTATGTAAACAGGTTTTCTCTGCCATCTTCCGCTGCTGCCAAGTGGGTAAAAACAGAAGCTATTTTTAATTTTGGACAGGATTTTACCAACTGTAACATCTCCTCTATTTCCTTTCTATGAAATCCTAAGCGCCGCATTCCGGTATCTATTTTGAGGTGTATGGGAAAACTTTCAATTTCAGGATAATTTTGGAGTGTTTGTATTAACTCTTTTAAATAAAACAAGTTAAAAATTTCAGGCTCTAAACGATAGCGGATCATCAAATCGAAACCGGTAGCTTCTGCGCCCAAAACAACGATAGGCCGGTCAATATTTCTTTTTCGCAGGGTAATTCCTTCATCTGTGTATGCTACTGCCAAGTAATCTATCTGGTGATAGCACAATTCGTTAATCAACTCTGCATCTCCCAGCCCATAAGACATTGCTTTAACCATTGCCATTATTTTGGTTTCAGAATGAAGTAACTCTTTGAAATATTGTAAATTGTGAACAATTGCAGTCAAATCTACTTGCAAAATAGTTTGGTGCGTTTTTAGTTGCAGCGCTTGCACTACTTTTTCAAATTTGAAAGCGCGTGCGCCTTTAATCAACACGGCTTCATTTCTTATATTAATATCATCTAAATGAGCTAAAAGATCGTGTGTAGTATCGTAAAAATATTTTTCCACTACCGGAAAATAGCCGTGCCGTCTGCGCATTTCGCTTCCGACCACTACCATTTTAGTAATGTTGTGGTTATCAAATATTTTCGATAGTTCTAAATAATCTTTTTCGCCCCAATTTACTTGTTCAAAATCTGAAATAATCAGCGTTTTGTTTGCAAATTGTGTTTGCATACTTAAAAAATCTAACGCAATACGCAAAGAATTGACGTCCAAACTATAAGTATCATTAATAACGATAGAATTATTTTGCGCTTCTTTAATTTCCATGCGCATGCTCAGCGGAGAAAGGAAGCGTAACTGTTTTGAGATATAAGCCAACGAATATCCCAGAAACATCAATAATGCACTGATGTGCAATACGTTTTCGATAGAAGCGGCATCTGTGAACGGGATTTCGAGCCATTCCGAAGAATGCGAAAACTCTACGATTGTAGTATGTTGAAGCTGTTTTTGAGAGATAATTTTATAATATGAATCCGGATTTTTCCCCCATGAGATTTTTTGCAGATGTGCAAAATCCTGTGCTCCTAAGGTTGCCTTTATTAAATAAGCGTCAGTGTTGTAAATAATTGTAGATGAGTCTTTAAACAGCTTTAGTTTTTCTAATAATTTTTCTTCATCGTTCTCAAAAAAACCGGAATGCGCGTTCCCAATATTTGTTAAAATGCCGATATTGGGTTTTATCACGGCTTCCAAATTATCCATTTCATTTTTTTGAGAGATGCCTGCTTCAAAAATACCGAAGTTGTAGTTGCCATTCATTTGCCAAACAGAAAGCGGCACGCCGATTTGAGAATTGTAACTATTCGGGCTTTTTATGACAGAAAAATCTTTAGATAAAATGGTGGATAGCCATTCTTTTATAATGGTTTTGCCATTGCTTCCGGTAATACCCACTACCGGATAGTTGAAGTGTTTTCTGTGTTCTGCTGCAATTTGTTGCATTGCCAAAACCGGATCGTTTACCTGATAGAAGTTGGCATTGAGGCCTTTGTAATGTTCAACATCTTCACCAATGATGAAATTTCTAACTTTTTGTCTAATGAGTTCTTTAATGTACAAATGTCCGTCGTTTTTTGCTGTTTTTATAGCAAAAAAAAGCGTTTGTGCAGGAAAAGTCAATTTTCGGCTATCAAAACCCAATTCTGAGATGCCCCAATTTGAGTCAATAACAATGCTGTTTTTTGGAGCAATAATTTGTATGATGTTATCGGGCAAAAGCATGTTAACGAAGCGCTTTTCTGTTTTTTAAAATATCAACTGCCAAGTAGATAGCATTTCTCATAGAAGCAGGCGAAGCCATGTTTTTTCCGGCGATGTCGTATCCTGTTCCGTGTGCAGGAGAGGTTCTTACCACAGGCAAGCCGGCGGTAAAATTTACCCCACCTTCATACGCCAATATCTTAAAAGGAATCATCCCTTGATCGTGATACATTGCCAAAACAGCATCAAATTGTTTGTACTGTCCTGAAGCAAAAAAGCCATCTGCCGGAAAAGGGCCAAAAGCATTAATATTTTGCTCAAACGCTTGATTAATTGCGGGTTTTATGATGTCAATCTCTTCTCTTCCCAAAAGTCCATTATCTCCTGCATGCGGGTTGAGTGAAAGCACCGCAATTTTAGGATTGGTGCACAAAAAGTCTTTAATTAATGAATTATCGAGTATCTTAATTTTCCTTAAAACCAACTCTGTATTCAATATTTTACCTGTTTCATTTATGGGCGTATGGTTAGTAACAAATCCCACTTTAAGATTTTCTGCCACCATCAACATCATCGTATTTTGCGCGTTAAACTGCGCACTAAAAAATTCAGTATGTCCGGCAAACTTAAAAGCGGGCGATTGAATATTGGACTTGTTGATAGGCGCCGTAACGATTGCATCTATTAAGTTGCCTTTCAAATCGTTGCAAGCTGTTGTTAGTGCCAGTTCCGCCATTTTTCCGCTTATTTCCGAAGTCTCTCCCAACACAATTCTTATTTCATCATCACGGAGGTTCAGCAAATTGGGCTTTTTGGGCGTAGCTTGTTGCGCATTTTTAACGAACTGAAAAGTAAAGTCATTCATTTCCAATACTTTTCTGTGATAACTTGCGGCTTTTGCCAATCCATACACCATCGGCGTACAAACCTCCATAATTTTGGGGTCTGCCAGCGCTTTCATAATCACTTCATAACTAATGCCATTTAGGTCTCCGTGGGTAATTCCTATTTTGTAGAGTTGCTCCATAAGTTGGGTTTATTTGGTTATTGATTATACACAAAACAATAACGTTTTTTTGTTGGTTTTCTTGTAATATTTTTTATATGTTTAAATACTCCCTTGCTGTCAATACGGGAATTTCAGATCTTTTAAAATCCTTTTTATTTCGTGTAATAATAAGATGCAAATTATTAAGTAAAGCCGTATAAGATTGAATGGCATCTTCAAAATCGTTGAAATCTGAAGCTAATGCCAATTCCACAATTTTGTCATCCAATGATAATACTTCAACTAAAGTCTTGAATTTTACAAGAATTTTGTGCGCCTTATCTGCATTAAAATATTTTGATAGAATATAGTGCGTATTTACAAATGTTAAAGATGATATATATAAAAGTATCTTTCTTTCCTCAGCAAGTGTAAATAATTCCTGTGCTTCCTGATAAAAATTCTCCCGTTTTGCTAATAAATCTACGATAATGTTAGTATCAATTAATAGTTTTTCCATATCTACAAATATTTTTCGGTTAAATAATCACGATACTCTTTGCGTTCTTCAATATTTGCATTTGGAATTATACCGGTTAGACTTTCTACTAACGGACTAATTTTTTTCTTTGTTGAAGGCGGTTTTACAAGTGAATTTAAATAGCTTTCAATTAATTTTGATAAACTTACATTATTTCTTCTTGCATAAATTTTTGCTTCTTCTGTGGTATTCTTATTCAGATTTAATGTTAATTTTGCGTTCATGTCAAAATGCTTTTAATGATTAGACGTGCAAAAATAATAAATTATTACGTAATATCTGTTAAAGATGTTTTTTTTCTTATTATTTACCCAAACTGCCCCAAAAACCTCACATCATTCTCAAAATAAAGCCGAATATCATTAATTTTATATTTCAGCATCGCCATGCGCTCAATGCCCAGCCCGAAGGCGTAGCCGCTGTATTTTTTGGAATCAATGCCGCAATCGTTGAGCACGTTGGGATCTACCATGCCGCAGCCGAGAATTTCTACCCAGCCGGAATGTTTGCATACGTTGCAGCCTTTTCCGCCGCAAATTTTACACTCAATATCCATTTCTGCAGAAGGCTCTGTGAAAGGGAAATAGGAAGGGCGGAGGCGAATTTTCGTATCTTCTCCAAACATCTCTTTGGCAAAAAACAGCAATACTTGTTTCATCTCGGCAAAAGAGACATCTTTGGCAATGTACAATCCCTCTACTTGATGAAAAATGCAGTGGGAACGCGCGGTAATGGTTTCGTTGCGATACACTCTGCCTGGGCATATTACGCGAATGGGCGGCAGACAACTTTCCATCGTGCGCACCTGCAGGGATGAGGTGTGCGTGCGAAGCAAAAATTCGGGATTCACATTCACAAAAAAAGTATCCTGCATGTCGCGCGCCGGATGATCTTGCGGAAAATTTAAAGCCGAAAAAACGTGCCAATCATCCTCAATATCAGGGCCTGAGACAGTAGAAAATCCTATCATCTCAAATATTTCGCACACTTGATTCATTACCATGGAAACAGGATGCAAAGCGCCTGTAGTATAAAGCACAGCAGGGCGCGTTACGTCAATTCCCGAAGTTTGAATAGTGGCAGAGTTTTCTATTTTTTCTTTGTAATCGTCGAACAATTGCTGGGCGTATTGCTTTAAATCGTTTACTTTTTGCCCAAAATCTTTGCGCAATTCCGGGGTTACATTTTTTATTTCGCCGAGGAGTTGCTGCAATTCGCTTTTCTTGCTAAGAAACTGTAAACGAAATGCTTCCAAATGTTCTCCTGCTTCTACACGAAACTGGTCTAATTGTTGTTTGATTTCTTCTACTTTAGGATTCATAGCGATGGAATTTTAGTGATTAGTGGTTAGTGATTAGTGGTTAGTGATTAGTGGTTAGTAGGGGGTGAAGGGTTATTTTTTGGAGGTTTCTTTATTTTCTAAATATTCGTGAATTAATCTGACAAACTCTGTATTGGCAAAATGTCCGGGTTTGTGCGCAATAATTTCTCCTTTCACAGGCTTGCCGAGGAGGCACAAATCTCCCAATAAATCAAGTAGCTTGTGGCAAGCCGGTTCATTCAAACAGCGTAACTTAACATTGTTTAAAGTTCCATTTTCGTTAATTTGAATGTCTTTTTTGTTGAAAAAACTTCCTATTTCTTCTAAAATTTCCGGATCCGGTTTTTTATCTACAAAAACGATGGCATTATCTGTTTCTCCGCCTTTAACCAAATCATTTTTAATGAGATGATGTAATTCGTGAAGAAATACAAATGTTCTGCAAGGGGCGATAGTATCTGCAAACTCTTCTATTTTTTTGATAGAGGCGTTTTGGCTTGCCAACACGGAAGTTCCATAATCCACCATCACCGACATGGAAAATTTTTCAGCAGGCACTAAAATTAATTCAACTCCTACATCTGGTTTTTCAAATTTAACTACCTCATCAACAGATATATATTCTCTTAATTCGGGAAGTTCTTTGATGCCGGCATTTTTTATCATGGAGATAAAGGGCAGGGCGCTACCGTCTAAAATAGGCACCTCTTCCGCATCAATTTGAATGAGCGCATTATCAATGCACATTCCGGCTAAAGCAGCTAATAAATGCTCTACTGTTTTAATATATGCACCATTTTCTTGAAGAATGGTACTTCTTGCGATTTTTACAACGTTGGTAATGTGCGCTTTAACCGTTGGTTTGTCGGGCAAATCCATCCTCTGAAAAACAATTCCGTGATGTGCCGGCGCCGGTTGTAAAGTAATGGTTACTACACATCCTGTGTGCAATCCCTTTCCGGAGATTGAGCTCTCCGAAGCGATAGTAGTTTGATTTTTTTTCATAAAAAACTTGTTATCCGAAAAAATCACTCCGATTTCTTCATCTGCATTTTCAATTCATTAATTTGGTTAAACA
>WQWP01000050.1 GCA_009787485.1 Lentimicrobiaceae bacterium
GCGAGTTCTGTTTCATACTTCGCAATGAAGTCGGGGAGGGTTTCGATGGTTGCGTTCTCCAAATCAATAAGCATTTGGGGGTTGTTTGCTCTTACTTCCACAATATTTTTGAATTTGTCTTTAGCCTCTTGATTAAAGCCTGTTCCAAATAATGCTGCTAAAAGCACTGCCAACCCAGCGATCGCAAATATGGTAATGTTAATAATTTTTCTCATGTTATGAATTTTAATTTATTGTGAGAAAATCAATTATTTACTTTTAATCATCATATCCATGAATGAAATGGTAGCATCTTCCATATCCACTACAATACCATCAATTTTAGATATAATATAGTTGTAGAAAATTTGAAGGATAACTGCCGTAATCAAAGCAAATACAGTAGTGATAAGTGCCAATTTCATACCTCCTGCCACAATGGTTGGAGAAATGTCGCCGGCTCTTTCAATATCGTCGAATGCAAGTACCATACCTACTACTGTACCCAAGAATCCGATCATAGGAACGATGGCGATGAAAAGGGCAATCCAACTTAAGTTGCTTTCCAATTTTCCGATTTGCACACTACCGTAAGCTACTAATGCTTTTTCAACGGAATCTAATCCTTCGTCGGCACGGTCAAGCCCTTGATAAAATACGCCTGCCAAAGGTCCTTTGGTGTCTCTACAAACTTGTTTCGCTTTTTCAACGCCGCCCGATTTTAGAGCCTCGTCTATTTTGCTTAATAATTTTTTAGAGTTAACAGAAGCTAAATTCAGATAAAAAATTCTTTCAATAATGAAGGCTAAGCCGATAATTAAACATATAAGAATCGGTGACATCCATAGCGCGGTACCTTCAATAAATTTGTCTTTTAAAACGAAGTGCAGACTTTGTTGAATTTGGTCGTCGTTGTCTTCAATCAAGGCGGCTTGTTCCACTTGAGTTTCGTCGGCTTGTTCAATTTGGGCGGGATCTCCCGCTGTTTGGTCATTTTGTGCAAAAGAAATTTGCGTCACACCGAAGGTTAAAAAACCTATAACGGTAAATAAAGCGATTAATTTTTTCATAATAACTTACTTTTTGTTGATTTAATGTTTAATTTGTTATGTTTATAATTTGTTTGTTTTCTGTTAATTAGCTTGCGGAGAGAAAGGGATTCGAACCCTTGAAACGCTTTCGGCGTTTACACACTTTCCAGGCGTGCGCCTTCGACCACTCGGCCATCTCTCCTCTCTCTTTTTGAGCGCGTAAAAATAATAAAAAATGTATAGGTGTGGCGGTAAAAAAAAAATCAGGTAAAATGTTGGGGATTCCGCGTCAAACGCGGAATGACTCTCAGAGCACAATCGCATCCGCCACAACCTCTGCCACCGTTTTTATCTGAACCCCCAATTTATAAGTAGCATTAAGCTGCATAAGTTGGTCCACGCAATTATGGCAAGGCGTGATCACTACTTGCGCGCCGGTAGCTTTAATTTGGTCGGCTTTTATTTTGCCGGTTTTCAGTCTGCGTTCGTTATATTCGCTCATGGCGAGTTGTCCGCCGCCACCACCGCAACAAAACGAATCTTCACCGTGCGGGTTCATTTCTACTACATTTTCTACGCATTGGTGGATGACAAAACGCAATTCGTGCATGAGTCCGCCGTTTCGCGAAATGTTACAAGGGTCGTGAATGGTGTAAGTTTTGTTATTCAATGATTTATCAACTTTGATACGATTTTCGCGCAGGTAGTTTCCCAGCAGTTCAATCAAATTCAGTGTTTTGAAATCAAATTTTATATCCAGCCAGTTGGGCGCTTCCCACCGCACCGCCCGCGCCCCATGCCCACACTCGCCCAGCACCAAGGTTTCGCAGCCCATCTTTTCCATTTCATCCGTTAGCCGTTGGGCAATGATGCGCGCTTTCTCATTATCCCCTGAAAAAAAGGCGTAATTGGTAATGTCGTACATTGCCGTTGAAATTGTCCAACTTTCTTTTGCCGCATAAAAAATTTTGGCAACTGCGCTGATAGAGAGCGGGAAAAATTTCGGCTCGCGCGGATTGAGCGTATAAAGCAGTTTTTTATTGGGCTCATCTAACGGAATTTTGGCTTCCGGATCATTCAACTCATCTTGCAACTCTTCCTCCATCCATTGAATCGTATCTACAAACTCCGGAGTAGGAATTGCCATGTTGTTTCCGGTTTCAATCGCTGCATTTACAGTGGCTTGCAGCGATTCGGGTACGCCATCCAACGCCGCGAGCATCATGCGTCCAATGCGCACAATGTACGAAATATCCACGCCGATGGAGCAATGTTTTACGCAACGCCCGCACATGGTGCAAGAGCCGAAAAGTGCGTCAATCATTTCTTCTACAGTATATTCATTAATTTCCCGGGCGCGCACCCAAGCCGGTAGAATCTTTCCGAAAACCGTACAATATCGCCTGTAAATAGAAGCCACCATGTCAACTTTGTAAGCCGGCATCATTTTCGGATCTTCCGTGGCTAAGTAATACATGCAGCTGGTGCCGCACAAACCGCAGTGCACACAGGCGTTCAAATGCGTAATTAACTTGCTGTCTTTGTTTTCTTTTAAAATTGACAGGGCTTTTTCGATTTGTTCGGGGGTAATTTTTTTCATATCAAAACATTATTTCAAGATTCTAAGTAATTGTCAATACCTAATTCTGTCAAATGCTGATTAACGCATTGCTTTTCGTTTTATTGGATTTCTGCTAGTATGAATGATATTGATTATTTTGACAATCTCTTTATTTATGCGATAAGTGATAACAAATCTATAACTTCGTTGTTAGCCATTGATTCATATTCTTTTTATGTTCTTCAAAACTAATGAAACTTGAATTTTCGGCGGCTTGCATTTCACTACGATATTCTTCTAATGTCACACCCTTTGGATGCGGATTTATCCAATCTATTGTCTTTTCTTTTGATTTATTGATAGTGGTTGTTGTCATATCCTTGATATTTTTATCTGCTGGCGAAAATACATTAATTAACTGAACAGCGGCTGTGTTATAGTCGCTAACAAAAATATTTATGCCCCGTCATTCCAAATAAATATCAATCAACCCCTCCGGTGCCGAAATAGTAATCACTTTACGCTCCCTGTCCACCGTCTCAAAAATCTCATCCACCGCCGGTATCAAAACCTCTTTGCCGTTGTAATCTATTTGCATGATGGGCTGGCGGCTAACTTCCATAAAATCAACGCATTTTCCGATGTTTCCTTTTTCTTTGTCAACGACGTCAAAACCAATTACTTCGTGAAAATAAAATTTGTTTCCGGTTAAAGGCGGTAAAAAACTTAAGGGCAAGTAGAGTTCGGCTTTTATCAAACTTTTAGCATCTTCTCCGGCTATGTCGGCAAATTTTAAAATGGCTTGGTTGGCGCCTTTATAAATGAAATCTTCAATCATATAAGGCAACATTTCGTCTTCTTCTTTCACAAACACAGCGTCTAACGTTTTGTATTTTTCAGGCTCGTCGGTGTCTAAATACGCCACCACTTGTCCTTTATAACCGAAAGTTTTGGTAATTACTCCCAAATAAAAAAAATCATTCATTTTAATCTGTTTTTTTAAATCTTTCTAAAACATTAACATTCATATCTTTAGAAAGCATTAACAATGTTTTCTCAGGAATATTTTTTAAATCTAATAAAATCAATCCGTCTAAACAGTCGTTGAAATCTACATCAATATTAAATGCTAATATTTTGGCATTCAATTGTAAATAACGTTTCACCAATACGGGAAGTCCGCGCTGTTTATTTTCCAGGTCAATAATCAGTTTGTCCAAAAGCTCCAAACTGTTAATATCTTTTAAATAACTTTTCACGAAACGAAACTTTTCTGTGGGTCTTGGATGAATTGGATTAACAAACTTTCCATAATAATGATCGAAATGATGTTTTTTAATATATCTTTCAATCAGTGTTTTAGATGTTTCCGAATAATCGTTTGAAATAGACACGGGACCTACTAAATAGCGATAATTTTCGTTTTGCAATAAAACCTGTATAATTCCTTTCCACAGCAGCATAAGCGCCACTGAGCTACCCTGATAAGGTTTAATAATAAACGAACGACCTAACTCTACAGTTTTATGCAGAATGGGGTTTAATGGTTTTTCCAATTGAAACATGTAATCGGTGTAAAATCCTTTCCTGCCGTATTTTGTAATAATTTCCGCGCCCATTCCTATGCGGTATGCCCCCACAATGGTTTCCTGCTCGTTGTCCCAAATAAAAAGTTGATGGTAGTACGCATCATACTTGTCAATATCAAGCGCTTTGTTGGTGCCTTCGCCCACTTCCCGGAAAGTGATTTCGCGCAGTCGCCCAATCTCTTCCATCACATAATTCAAATCGTGGGGATGAGCAAAGAACAAAGTAAAAGGGCCTTGGTTAAAAAGCACATATTCTTGTTTTAATTGATTTATTTCAGTAACAATCAATTCTTTATTTTGAGATGGTGCAATGGGCGCAATAACGATATTGGTAGCCTTGTGAGCATCTGTTTTTTTTGTAAACGATTTTCGCAACAGATCCACATTCATTCTCAGAAAATCGGCGTATTCCTTATCTTGTAACGGGGCGGTGCGAATGGGCAAAATAGGCGCTCCGATCGCCACGTCAACCGTCACATTATCTTTCCTGTTGAACTGGCGCACCAATTGCATCGTTCTGAAAATGGGATGGATAAAACCCCAAAAATGAAAAACAAACGAGTTTGTTCCCGACATAAACATCGGCACAATCGGTACGTTCACTTTGCGGATAAATTTCAGCACAGAGTTAGGCCATTTTTTGTCCTGTATCTTGAATCCGTGAACGGTAGAAACCTCGCCGGCGGGAAACATTGCCAAACAGTTCCCTTCCTTCACATGACGCAAAGCAGTTTTTATCCCTTTCACATTGAGCGGATTACTCGCATCGAACGGATCTACTTCTATAAAAAACTTCTCCAGCACATCCATTCTTCCCAGCAGAAAGTTGCCAAGAAATTTCACATCAGGGCGTGCCCGAGAAATCAAATCAATGAGCACAATGCCGTCCAACATTCCGGTAGGATGGTTGCAAATGAAGATACAACCTCCTTTTTCAGGAATATTTTTCAAATTGGTTTCATCCACTACATATTTAATATTATGTTGAAACAGGTAATGCGCCGTAACATCATTTCCCAAATATTCCTGCGTAGCCGCATACGAATCGTTCAATCTATTAAACCCCAACACATTCATCATTACCTTAGAAACATATCTTCTAAGCCGGTTCGATTGGCGCAGGATGTCTTGAGGGGTAATAAGCGGCATGGTTGAGTTTTTTTTATTGCCGTTGGCTGAAGCCAACGGATTATAAAATATCAATTCGCAAAAATAGATTTTTTATGAATGATTGATGTTACAATTCAGACAAGATTTTCTCCGTAGCCCCAAGATTCTGCGCCACATAATTCTTGCAAATTCTGCAAGTTTCTTCGTAAAATGCAGGATTTTCTTTAAAATAAACCACTTTTTGTGCCATTTCCGTTGCATTTTTTATGGGAAATGCTGCGCCTTGTTCTACCAACTCTATGGCTTCGTTAAATTTTTGGAAGTGAGGTCCGAAAAAGATGGGCTTTTCAAATACTGCGGCTTCTAAGATGTTGTGCAAGCCTGTTTTAAACGCTCCGCCGATGTATGAAATATCGGCATATTTATAGATTTTGCTTAATAATCCGATGGTGTCAATAATTAATACTTCATCATTTGAAATATCTTTTATTTCTTTTTCTGAGAAACAAGCTATTGAAAATGAATGAAATATCTTTTTTATTTGCTCTATGTGATTTTTTTCTACTAAATGAGGCGCGATTACAAGTTTATAACCGGAGTGAATTTTTGAAAATAATTCAGCTAATAATTTTTCATCAGGCTGCCAGGTACTTCCGGCTACCAACAATTTCTTTTCTGCTTTAAAAGAAGTGATAAAGTCTAATTGGTAAGGCTGTTGTGCAATGGCATACACCCTGTCGAAGCGCGTGTCGCCGGTAATGGCGGCGTTTAAAATGCCGTGTTGCTGTAAAATGGTTTTCGATTTTTCATTTTGCACAAAGAAATAACTGCACTTTTTTAACTGCTTCAAAAACCATTTTCCGTAGTTTTTAAAAAAGTATTGGTTTTCTCTAAAAATAGCTGAAACATAATAAAATGGAATATCAGCATTGGAAAGTTCGAACATGTAATTATACCAAAATTCATATTTAATGAAGAAAACTTTTTGCGGTTTTACGATCCGAATGAACTGTCTTGCATTTTTTTGTGTATCAATGGGCAAATAGGTAATAATTTCTGCAATAGGGTCCTCTTTTTTTACTTCATAACCGGAAGGTGAAAAAAAAGTGACTAGAAGTGTAATATTTTCATCTTCTTGTTTTATTAATTCCATTAACGGCTTTCCCTGTTCAAATTCTCCCAAAGAAGCGCAGTGAAACCAAATAATCTGCTTTTCTGCACATTTTTCTTCGAGAAAAGGAAAGATATTTTTTCTACCGTTATGCCACAGTTTTGCTTTATTTGAAAACAAGGAGCTCCATTTTATGAAACAGGCATACAATTGAATGGAAAGTGAGTAGAAAAAATGCATAGATTAAAAGGTATAAAAGGTGGTTACGCGCTTTTTTTCGTAAAAAGGCAACATCCAACCTATTTTAACTCCAAATAGTCCGCTGAACATTCGAGGCCGATCGTCGGTAGGACCTGCCATGTCGCCCACGAAAATAAATCCGCGGTCGGGTTTAGAAAAAATTTGCCACATTTCAATACCGGCGTAAAAGCTTAGTACTCTTCTGCTTCGCATAAACATATAGCCAAAAAACTGATTCAGCGCAACTCCCGAAGCGCGCTGGTCGTATCCCAAACGATAAGTTTTTTGAGCAATTTGCGGAAAGATATTATACGCATCGGTAAAGAAGATTTTATGTCCGTAATATCCGGCGCCCAATTTGAGCCAAAGCCCGGAGTTTTTCCAACGATCTAATGGAATTATTTTACCTAAGGTAGCACCAAAGTACCAGTATCTTCCTTCATAATTGAGTACCATTGAGTTATTCCCATCTCGGTTAAAGACCACAGGAACAACGATAGAATCTCTGGCATTAGGGATATAGGTAAACCGCATATCTCCCAGAATTTCGTTCGGCGTTTTTCGGATTTTGCTCCCAAACGAATAGTTAAAAGCAAGATCCAGCGTCCAATTGGAGGCTGTTTTTATGGAAACATCTAATCCAACACTATAGTTAAAGTTAAAGGTAGAAGCCAAATAGCCTTGCCCAAACGGGAACTGCATAGAGAAATTAGGACTTGCCCAGATCATAAATGTGGCAGTATCAATATAGTGAATCTCTTTTCTGTACCATTCCTGCGAAAATGTGGAGCCGGCAGTAAAAACAAAGAGAAGAAACAAAATGGTTTTTTTACGCATAATATTATAATTTCTTCATCTCAAAATATTGACTTAAAAAACGTAAGAGGGTAGGAGATAATTGTTGGTAAAAGAAAGCTATGGGAGTCATGTTTTCAAAAAAATGTTGAGAAATATTGATTAAATGATATAGAATGTCTTCTTTTACAGAGATCCGGAAATATCCGGTGTAGGCAATCTGTCCGTCTTTTAAAGCCAGCAAATTAAGTCCGTCTTCATAAACATTGATACAAATAGCATCTCTTTGCTGGGGAAATTTTTCCTGTAAATCATTGTACATAAATGTTATTTCATGAATAGAATCTGTATCTTTGGGTTTAGGATAAATCAAGAAACAATTTTCCAGTTCATCTTTTCCAATGCTCTCATACTGAGGCGTCACATACAACATATTCCAATACTCTTGGATTTTTTCTTCCTTACATAATTCTTTCGGAATTAAACACACGGGAGTATTGTGAATTACCGTAAGCATACCGGCAAGATTATTCCCAACTTCCGGAAGTGCCGGCATCGGTGAGCGAGCCTAACCATATAGGACGATATTTTGATTTGAATTGAGTTTCGTGGGCCAACCCACCATAGAACACGCGGTTTAGAAACCTGCGAAATGCGTTGGTACCTTGCGCGTTAATGGATCTGTCTAAGTTGGCTAAAATTTCATCCAACGACACATCAATTCGATATACGGGAATTTCATAGGTTTTGCTTGCCAATTTTCCTAATTGAATTTGGAACTTTCTGCCGTCGTTATGCGGAATAAACTCAAAACCTCTTAAGTTTTCGTAATTTATATTTGGTTCCGATTCTAAAATTTTATCTCTTGCGGGGATGGTTTCCACTACTTTTTTGATCAATCCTGCTTTGAATGCAGCTTCTTCACTCATACCCTCAGGAATATCTCCGGAAGTTTTTACAATATGCACCACTCCATTGTTTACGAAATCTACTAAGGAATCAATATCTCCGGCATATTTTTTAAACTCATTACGGAATACCGCCTGGGCGGCGCGAATGGTAACCAATCGAACTCTGATTTCTTCAGCGCGTTGATTATAAAGCGCTTTGTATTTTTCCGGACGCAAGATACTCCGTGTAGCAAGAACCGCCAGCACCAACGCAGCGATTACTAATAAAATGTTGAATAAAGTTTTAATTTTCATATTATTGCTTAATTTAATTTGAATACGGTGGGTGAATTTTAGGTGAGGGCAAAAATAGAAAAAAAATGAGATAAAGTAAAAATTCTTAGTTTCTAAAAAAAGTTTACTTTCGCACCTTATATTTTATCAAATGACCCTTCTTATTTTCTACTTCCTTTTTGCCCTCCTCTTTTCTTTTACGTGCTCTATCATGGAATCGGTTTTGTTCTCTACCCCGCTGTCGTTCATCAATATGAAAGAGACGGAAGGGAGTAAAGGTGCGAAAAAGTTAAAACGTTTCAAGGAGAATATTGACAAGCCGCTGTCGGCAATTTTAACGGTAAATACCATTGCCAATACGGTGGGCGCCGCCGGCGTGGGCGCGCAAGTGATGGACATGTTCGACAAGTCGAGCTTTGCCATTGCCTCCGCCCTTTTAACCGTAGTGCTGTTGATTGGTGCAGAGATTATTCCGAAAACCATCGGCGCAAAATACTGGCGGAAAATAGCCTTGAAAATCGTGCCCCTCATACAGGCGACCATTTTTATTACGTATCCTTTTGTGATCCTTGCAGAAATGTTGACGCGCCTCATCGGAAAAAATAATAACGATGCTACCATTAGTCGCGAGGAGGTGTCGGCTATGGTGGACATCGCTGCGGAAGAAGGCGAGTTTGAACCATCGGAAAACAAAATCATCCAAAACATGATGCGGCTGGAAACTATTAAGGTTAAAGATGTTATGACGCCCCAAGCGGTGGTTGCCATGGCGCCCGAAGAGATGACCGTTGCCACGTTTTACAAAAACAAAACCTATCTTCATCACGCCCGCATTCCCGTTTTTGCTGACGACAACGAAGATCATATTACCGGCTATGTGCTCCGGCAAAAGGTGTTGGAACAAGTGGCAAACGACTCTTTCGATACCAAACTTTCCGACCTGCGGCGAAATATCGTGGTAGCGCCCGAAGAACAATCCATCATGGTGCTTTGGGAAACACTCCTCAAAGAAAAAGAACATATCGCCATGATCGTGGACGACTACGGAAGCTTTGAAGGCATTGTTACACTGGAAGATATCATCGAGTCTATCTTCGGTTTGGAAATTGTGGACGAAACCGATAACGTTGTGGATATGCAACAATATGCACGAAACAAATGGAAAGAAAGACGAGAAAAATACAAACACATTATGTCTATTGATGACGATACAGAACACACTAACCCTCAAGAAAATGTTGATAAAAAAGATTAAATTGTTATGCTTACTCGGTTGCATACTGCTCATTCCGTACGCAGGCATATCCCAGGAAGATCAAAATCAAAATAAAAACAACCAACTTAATTTTACCGAAGACGAAACCCTATCTTTCGAAGAGCCCTTAGTAGAAGGGGAAGAGGATTTAGATGATTTTGATGACGATATCGGCGCCGATCAATCTATGATGTTTATCTATTTTAAATGGATGCCCGGATACGGTTTGTATTCCAACTTTGACATTTTGAAAGTGCATTATCTGCACGAACGCACTGTGAATCCCGATACGATAGCGCTCGGAAATTACGTGCATCCGGCAAAATACAAAGCCACCTCCTTTTACGGCGTGAAACGGCGCAGAGGAAGAATACACTGGGGCATTGACATCCCGTTTCCCGAAGGAACCCCAGTAGTAGCCGCTTTCGATGGCATTGTGCGATTATCTACCTACAACAACGGCGGATACGGAAACTTGGTCATCATCCGCCATCACAACCATTTGGAAACCTATTACGCGCATTTAGACCGCCGCTTAGTAAACCCCGGACAATTAGTGAAAGCCGGAGAAGTGATTGGAATAGGCGGAAACACCGGACGCTCCAGAGGAAACCACCTGCATTTTGAAACACGCTACCTCGGGCAACACTTCAACCCTGAAAGAATTATTAATTTTAAAGACTACAAACTTGCCTGCGACACGCTTTACATAGGCGGAAAGGCTATGAAAACCAATGTAGAAGCGGCAGCCATACAAGACGGTAAACCCATAGACCCATCACCTGTTTACATCACGGTGCGCAGAGGAGATACGTTGGGCGGTTTAGCCAAAAAACATAGAACAACAGTGGCTACACTAAAGCGACTTAATAATATGAAAAGCGATTTCCTGCGCGAAGGACAACGGTTACGGGTGAGGTGAGAGAATTAAGAATTAAGAATTAAGAATTAAAAGAATATTGAACTTTAACCCACTAATCACTAACCACTAACCACTAACCACTAACCACTAACCACTAATCACTAACCACTAACCACTAACCACTAACCACTAGATCATTATGACAAAAACAAATCTAAAAAAATTAGGCACCACCGCCTACGATTACTTTTTCATTTGTATCGGTTTGGCTATTTTTTCGTTTGGCTGGACGGCTTTTTTAACGCCTAATCAAATGACCGGCGGCGGGGTAACAGGTCTTGCGGCGATTGTTTATTTTGCCGTGCCCACTATTCCACTGTGGGCTACCATTTTGGCAGCCAATGCTGTTTTAATTGCTATTGCGTGGCGCGTGCTGGGTCCCAAATTTTGCATTAATACTTTGATATGCACCCTTATCCTGTCTCTTTTCATGGGAATTGGGCAGCAGGTTTTTGTAAAACCTTTAGTGGATGACATTTTTATGTGTGCGATGATTGGCGGTGCGTTGTCTGCTTTTGGAGTAGGCATTGCCATCAGCTCCGGCGGAAATACAGGCGGAACGGACATCATCGCCTTAATGGTTGGAAAATACCGAAACATCTCGTATGGCCGGGTAACGCTGTATGCCAACATTTTAATTGTGGGATCTTCTTATTTCATCGTGCACTCTGTCCCAAAATTAGTATATAGCATGGTGGTGATGTTTGTTTACATTTTTGTTTCCGATATTGTAATTGAAGGCTATAAACAAACCTTCCAATTTATGGTATTCTCGAAAAAAAATCAAGAAATAGCCGACAAAGTAATGCTTGAAGTGGGACGCGGAGCCACTTTTATAAAAGCATACGGCTCTTATTCAAAAGAAGAATCGGATGTGTTGTTAATTATTGCCCACCGCAACGACAAAGCACGTATTATGCGACTCATTAAAGCGATTGACAATACCGCTTTTGTTTCTATTGCGAAAACAAGCAGTGTGTTTGGAAAGAATTTTGATAATATCAAAGTGTAATTTTCAGTCTTTTCGCCAGCTATTGTTTTTTTTCTACATTTGCGCTTGCTTTGAAAAACAACTATAATGTTGATTTTCAAACACTTACGATAATTTATTATGAATTTATATTACCCATTGCTTTAAAAGACACCTAAAATTGACGTGAAAAAATTATCAACGACACTCTTCGCCATCCTCTTGTTTTCTGCTTTAATCATCCTCTTATTCTTTTTTTCCGGTAATACGTTACAAGCACAGAAAAAACCTGAGAATGCCAAAGGAGAACAATATGCAGATTGCTTAACAGCGTTTAAAAAAGAACATCATAAATTTTGCGAACTTACCGATACTGTTGTGGCGTATGCTTTTTTGAAAGAAATATCTTTGCAATTGGATGACACCAGAATAAAAAGTGAAAGACGAAAAAAAAGTTTGATAATCACCATATTTATTGCATTACTTTTGATTGGAGGCGATATGGTGCGTTATTTTGTGTTTAGAAAAAAGAGCCTCCCCAGCATGCTGATGCTAAAATTACAGGAGTGTGCGCAAGAAATGCAAAAGTTGTTTTCTGAGCCGATTATTAATGAAAAGCAAGAAAAATTGCCCGACGAGGTTGATCTATTAATCATCAAAGATATAGAACAACTCATGTTGGCAGAGAAACTTTACAGAGAACACTCGCTCACGGTGAATTGTTTAGCGCTGAAACTCGGCGCCAAGCGATACTATGTATCCGAAGCCATAAATCATTGCTTGAAAAAGAGTTTCAACACTTATGTTAACGAGTATCGTATTAAGGAGGCCACTCAACTTCTATTAATAAAAGACCCGAATACATTAACTATGGATAAGATTGCCACTGAAGTTGGATTCAACAATTACCATAACTTTTACCGCGTATTTAAGAAAACAACCGGCTTGTCGCCCATAGAATATCGAAAAAAACACCCCTAATTTAGGGTATAACAATCACCCATTGTATCATTTTACAAAATGCAATCATGCATTTTTTGTTACATTTTGTAAAATGTAATTCGTGTTTTTGATTTTCAGACCCGCCTATTTATTTAATATTAATTCATTTATATTTCAAAATAAAAAAGGAACCCTATGGGGAGCCACAGTAATGCATCGTCAAGCATATTGGGAATGCACTATTTTCGCTGCGATTTTTTTTAACAGCATTGAAAAAAGAGGAAAATTGATTAAGGGAGTTGAAAAAAGTCGAAAAAAGTGAAAATGAAAGAATAAAAAAACTTATTATAATATTTATATTAACAACCGGAGAAGCCGATAGCCGAAAAAAGTGGAGGCGCAAACTAAATCAAATTTCTTTAATTTATGAAAAGTATTAAACTTTTAACAGCCCTTTTAGCTCTGGGGCTTCTATTCGGAGCTTGTAAAAAAGAGGAAGAGAATGCGGATAAAGCAGGTTTTAATGGTGCAAAAGGCGCTATTGTATGGTACGGCGAAGTGGACAGAGCAGTAGCCGTTGACATTGATGCGGTACAATCTCATCGCCCAAATGCGTCGGGTCCGAAAATTACCTCCAATGCACACAGCGCAGATTTCCCGGGAATCTATTTTATTTGGGATTCAAAACAAAAAGACAACGGGTATTTGAAAGTGGCAGGTTGGATATTCGACAAGTATGCTTCCTTTACGCTCACATCAAAAGAAGCGAACACGTTTTGGGATTTCTTCATTACGGTTCAACCTGAACAAGAAATGACCGATGATGGTTGCTATGTGTTCTTCATTCCAAGAGCCCAAAACAACAAAAATATCAATATGGTGTTTGTGAGTGAGTTTGAAGAAAATATTACTGGTGGATTTCATGGTGAGCCTGTGGTAGTTAATTTAGGCTTTATTGGATACTATCTGTATGATGGTATAGTGATGAGCACTTCTATCCATTGGCAATATCTCAATGAAGAGGGCGACTGTATTAATTGGGTTGCTGTTGACGCAGCTTATGACGATTGGGTTGCTCAAGGCGGCTTAGAACCGGATAGATCTTCTTGGCAAACAAGCGGATATGCTTCTTATACTTTTGAGGATTATGCTGAAAAATGTTATGGAGATTTTGCAACTGGACAAATTGAAGGGTATTATTATGCGTATTATGTGGATCCGGGATACGTCATGACTACATCTGATGGCGATGATGGTTATGATTTTAGAGTTGAGGTTATAGCGAGACAACTTTTACCCACCTCGACAGCTGCTTGCCAATTAAAAATAACAGGCGATTTTCCATTTTTATTGGCTCCAACAGCCAGTATCCAATGGTCTGTTGTAGGAGGAGGATTCTGTACGCCAGGCCCAGTTTTTGAACGCTTTACACCGAGCGGTGAGCATGATTTCTATACGTTCGCTACCCCGGAATTTAATGCAGGTGGAGTCATTTCAAGTGGAAATGGTATGATTAAAATTGAAATTGGTGGAACAACGTACACTTATAGTTTTGCACACCCCGCAAAAAATGTTTGGTATGATGTCGTATTAGAAAGTATTGAATAATTGCTAATTTATCAATATCCTAACAGATAAACATAAGATGAAGAGAGGCTGCTCCGGAAGGGTGGCCTTTTTTTTTGCATGTTTAAGATTCCTCGTTGCGCTCGAGCTTGTGTTAAAATTGAAAAATTGCCTGTTTTTTAATAAAAAATGCAAACTTCAAACAAAAAGTGCCTATTTCCCGTGTTTTTTAACATATTGATTATTAGAAAAATAATTTATTAAAATTGATTTTCGAACGATTATTTTTATATTTTCGCCGCGTGAAATCTTATAAAAATATTATCGTATGGAAAATCAAAATCAAATCACTTCTGCCCCAACTTTTGAAAGTGTGTGGGCAGCGCTTATGGAAGACAGAGCGTATTTGCATGAAACCGGCCACATGGTGCGAGAAACCGACCGTTTGATGAAAGAAACCGACCGCCGAATGAAAGAAACCGACCGTTTGATGAAAGACACCGACCGCCGAATGAAAGAAACCGACCGTTTGATGAAAGACACCGACCGTCAGATGAAAGACACCGACCGCCGAATGAAAGAAACCGACCGTCAGATGAAAGCACTGCAAAAGGAATTGGGCGGCATCTCGAACAGCAACGGAGAAATGGCAGAAGCCTATTTCTACAACGCCCTTAGAAGAGACAAAACTTTTGTGAACGAGAAATTTGACAAGATACAAAAAAACAGGAGCATTAGAAACGGCACTGTTGAAGCCGAATTTGATATTGTATTATTTAACGGTACAAGCGCTGCCATTATTGAGGTAAAATATACTGCCAACCGCAAAAACATTTCGGTAAGAGAAATGATTGCTAAAGTAGCGCCTTTTAAAATGTTGTATCCCGCATATAAGAATTGTAACATCTATTTGGGGGTCGCTGCTTTGTCGTTTAAAGGAGGCATGGAAAAAAGGTTACACCGCAACGGTATCGCCACCATCCGTCAGGTGGGCAAAAAGATGGTGGTGTACGACAAGGAAGTGAAGGTGTTTTTTTGAATAAAGTTTAAATAAACATAAAATTTTGAAATTACACACAACCGGATATCCCTTCTATATATTTGTAATATTTTCGTAACAAAAAAGTGATAATCTTGTAACAGAATTGCAATAAATTTGCCATCTAAAAATATGTAAAATTGTATGGATAATTTGTACTTAATTATTGTTGTAATTTTAGTGATGCTTGCGGTATCCGATTTGGTGGTAGGCGTTGCAAATGATGCTGCTAACTTTTTAAACTCTGCGGTAGGCGCAAGGGTAGCGTCCCGATGGGTCATTCTTTCGGTCGCGGCGACAGGTATTTTGATAGGTACCTTTTTTGGCAGCGGCATGATGGAGATTGCAAAAAGCGGCGTCTTTCATCCTAATATGTTCCACTTTCACGATGTGATGATCTTATTTCTGGCGGTCTTGATTGCCGATGTGATCATATTGGATGTGTTTAATTCTTTGGGATTTCCCACCTCAACCACCGTATCGTTAGTGTTTGAACTTTTAGGCGCTGCGGTTGTGGTGGGCTTGTTTGTTATGTATAATGACCCGAATGCCACCTCTACTAATCTTTCCGACTA
>WQWP01000051.1 GCA_009787485.1 Lentimicrobiaceae bacterium
CAAATCCTGTCCGGCTTTGTCGTTGGGATGCGCTTTGCCGGCAAATAAAAATTGCACGGGCTGTTCTGGGTGGTTCACAATTTTTGCCAATCGCTCTTCATTTGTAAAGAGCAAGTGGGCACGTTTATAGGTAGCAAAGCGACGGGCAAAGCCAATCGTAAGCGTGTTATTTTTAATTGATTTTACCGTATTTAAAATCAATTCCGGCGATTCGTTTCGCGTCATCATTTGTACCTCCAGCAACTGTTTCACCTCATCTAACAACTCGGCGCGAAGTTCATTTTTAATATTCCATAAAGTAGTAGTATTCGCATTTTCAATGTTTTGCCAAACTTCAGGGTTCGATTGGTCGGCAAGAAAATCATTACCCAAAATCTCTTTGTGGTAGTTTTGCCATTTTTTGTGCGCCCAAGTGGGGTAGTGTACACCGTTGGTAACGAAGTCAATATGCAGTTCGTTGGCAAAATGTCCGTCGTACAGATCTACAAACATCTCCCGCGAAACATTGCCGTGAATTTTACTCACGCCATTAATTTCCTGCGCCAATTTGCAAGCAAGAATACTCATTGAAAACTTATCGTTTACATTATCAATATGTTTTCTACCCAAAGCCATAAAGGCTTCCCAGGGAATATTGAATCGAGAGGGATAGTTTGCAAAATAGATACGCATCAGGTCTTCGCTAAAAGCGTCGTGTCCTGCCGGCACCGGCGTGTGCGTAGTATAAAGCGATGACGCACGCACCAATTCCACCGCAGCCGGAAATGCCATATTATGAACATGGCGGTACCGGTTAATGCGTTCTAATGTTAAAAATGCAGCATGCCCTTCGTTAAGATGGTATAAGTCAGGATTTTCTTCCAACAAATTTAACATTCTGATTCCTCCAACGCCCAGCAACAACTCCTGTTTGAGCCTATTTTCAATATCCCCTCCGTACAGCGTGTGCGTAATGTTTCTGTCTTGCGGCTGGTTGAGGTCGAAATCTGTATCTAACAGATACAAAGGGATTCGCCCCACCGCCACGCGCCAAATTCGTGCATAAAGGGTTCGTCCGGGCAATGCAATAGTAATCATTTTAAAATCACCATATTCATCTTTAACAGGTGTAATAGGTAATTTTGAAAAACTTTGGCTCGGGTAAAGCGAAACCTGATCACCCAGCGGCGAAATTTGTTGTGTAAAATAGCCATAACGATACAAAAGCCCCACACCCATCATGTTCACGTTGCAATCGCTGGCTTCTTTCAGATAATCACCGGCTAACATGCCCAAACCGCCGGAAAAAATTTTCAACTCGTTGCTAATGCCATACTCCATGCTGAAATAAGCAATTTTAGCTTTATCGGCAGGTTTTTTAACATTCATATAAGATTGAAAATCTTCAAAAACTTTATCTAACTTTTTAATATACTGATTATTTTGGCTGACCTCCGTCATGCGGGGCAGCGGCAGAATCTGCAAAATATGCGTAGGATTTTCTTTATATGCTTTCCACATTTCAGCGCCGGCAATCTCTTCAAAAAGTTCGCGGGCTTCGTAATTCCAGCTCCACCACAAATTATGGGCAAGCGCTTCTAACTTTTTTAAATTGCTTGGCAGTTTGGTTTTTACGGTAATATGCGCCCACCGAGGTTCCATTCTTTCCATTTGAGTTACTTGCATCACAATTCGAGATACTTTATGTTTGTATTTATCGTAACGCAAATCGCTTTTTGTCAAGGCAATATCGTAAGTTTTCAAATAGTTGTCAAACAAATGCGTCCACAACGCTTTTTGCGCCATTTCAATAGCAGAAGCGTTATATTTCTCTTTTTCAGCCTCTTTTAAATTGGCATAATAATAAATAGCGTCAGCAATCTCATTACTCACTTCATTGTCGTTGTCATCGTCGCGATGAATGACCCACGCGCTTTTTTGGCTGCCGAAATTATCCAGCACCCACTTGCCAAACCCTGCTACTGAGGTGGTAATAGTGGGGATACCAAAAGCAATGCTTTCTAATGGAGTATAACCCCAAGGCTCGTAATATGAGGGAAATATAGACAAATCGAATCCTATCAACAAATCGTAATACGGAAGGTTAAAAATGCCATCTTTTCCATCTAAATAAACAGGAACAAACACCACCTTAACCTGTGTATTTGGGGAGTTATCCAAATTGTTTTTTTTCAGATGGTTAACAATGGGATCGTGGTCGGGGGTTTGCAAAGGGTGGGTGCAATAATCGAACAATTGGGGTGTTGTGCACAATGCCTGTTCGGATTCCATTTTTTCGATTAAATCGTAACGATGCCCGTTTGTGCCGGCAGGTACCGTAATGTAGGCTACAATGGGACGATCGGTACGTTGATCTTTCAATTTTGTCAATCCGTTAATAAAGAGGTCAATTCCTTTATTCCTAAACTCGTAACGACCACTATTTACCACAAATAAAGTATTTTCTGCGATTTCTTGTCCGGTGAGCGCTTGGGTAACTTCTATCAATTTTTTTCTTGCGATGGCTCTTCTTTCAGCATACGCTTCACCTTGCGGTACAAAGTTGTTTTCAAACCCGTTTATCGTAATCACATCAGCAGGTTTTTTCAAAAAAGCGTTGCACTCACGATTGGTAATTTGGCTCACCGTAGTAAAACCATCTGCGTATTTTGCAGAAAGATGTTCTAAAGAATGTTTGGACTGTACACTAAATTGTTGTGCAAATTCCTGGGAATTATAATTTTCCATCACTCCATATAGTGGTAACAAATTTCCGGCGATGCAACGCCCAAGCACAGTGGCATGGGTGGTGAAAACGGTCGCAATTTGTGGAACATCTTCTTCAAGATGCAAGATTCCCGTTCCGGTCATCCACTCGTGGAAATGCGCAATAATTTTATCCGTAGCGTAACAGTAGTAGTTGTAGAAACTCTCGATGACGCGCGCGGCGGCATAGCCGAAGAGGGCAGGCTCGATGTAGTCCCACTGCCCCGAAATAGAATCTAACTGATATTTAAGCCAAAACTGTGTAAGAATTTCATTTTTTTTCTCAAAAAAAGGAGTGAAGTCCACTAAAATCACAATAGGGTTGCCGCTGATATTCCAGCGCCCTGTGCGAATGCGCAGCCCTTCGCTTTGCGCAAGCTCCCTCCAGTTTTTAAAAAGAGAGAGGTCTTCCATAAAATCGGAGTTATCCTCCTTCGACAATTCCGGTCCTATGCAAATATAATTGTCGCCGTAATTTTGAACGGCTGTAAAGGCTTTTGTGGACAAAACGGTGTAAATACCGCCTACTTTGTTGCAAATTTCCCAACTGGTTTCAAAAACATAGTCTGCTTGCTTCATCTATTTTCAACTTTTAAAATGAGTTGGCGAAAATACAATTTTTAGCAAAAATATGTGCCGGTTTTAAACCGTTTGGGTTAAATCTTTTTTTGAGGTGCTATTTTTTTACTCCCACTCAATCGTTGCCGGTGGCTTGGCACTGATGTCGTAAACCACGCGGTTAATTCCTTTTACTTTATGAATAATTTCGTTAGAGATTATGGCAAGGAACTCGTAGGGGAGTTTTGCCCAGTCTGCCGTCATGGCATCGGTTGATAACACAGCACGCAACGCCACTGCATTTTCGTAGGTTCTTTCATCGCCCGTAACGCCGGTTGACTGAACGGGCAACAAAATCACACCGGCTTGCCATACCTGATGATACAAGCCGTGCTCTTTTAAGCCGCTAATAAAAATATCGTCGGCATCCTGCAACATACGCACTCTTTCTGCGGTAATCTCACCCAAAATGCGCACACCCAATCCCGGTCCCGGAAAGGGATGCCTTTGCAGAAACGAATCTGCAATACCCAGAGCTGCTCCCACTTTGCGCACCTCGTCTTTGAATAAAAGTTTCAACGGCTCTACCAATTTCATGTTCATCTTTTCGGGAAGCCCGCCTACATTGTGATGCGATTTGATCACCTTGCCCTTTACCGACAAAGACTCAATAATGTCGGGATAAATAGTGCCTTGTGCCAGCCATTGAATACCTTGCAATTTGTGTGCTTCCTCTTCAAACACATCAATAAAGCCTTTGCCAATAGTTTTTCGCTTTGCTTCCGGATCGGTAATCCCTTTTAGGGCATCGTAGAAACGTTGTGCTGCCGGAATGCCGATTACATTTAAACCTAAGGTTTTATAGTTTTCCAGAACCGTTTCAAATTCATATTTACGTAGCAGACCGTGATCCACAAAAATGCAGAAAAGATTTTTTCCGATAGCTTTATGCAACAGTACGGCAGTTACGGTAGAATCTACACCGCCCGACAACCCTAATACAACACGGTCGTCTCCTAATTGTTCTTTCAATTCTTTTACGGTTGTTTCAATAAACGAAGCCGTTGTCCAATCTTGTTTGCAACCGCAAATTTGCTGTACAAAATGGTTGAGAATAGAAACCTCCTCTTTTTGGGCTGAAAGTTGCGCCTCATTCTCAATATCCAAAACTGGAAATTTTTCTTTAAACAACTCAAAATTAGGTTTAAAATCTTCTAATTGATTGGCTGCAAACAGGCTTTCGGATAAGATAACGCCTTTAATTCCCTCCCAATTTTCAGGAAATTTATTGTAAGGAACAATTTCGCAATAGGTATTCATTTCGCGTATGCGTCTCGCAATCAACTGGGTTACTTGCGATCCGAAATCTAAGATGATTATTTTTTCATTCATAAATCTAAAAAATTTTTGACGGCAAAAGTATCGTTTTTTGTCAAAAAATTTCATATATTTTTGTCGCGCTGAAAAAAACTGTTATGATAACTTCTTCCGTAAAAAACTACTCAGACCGCTTTCTCCCTATTATGGAAGAATTTTACTCCCTGCAAGGCGAAGGCGTACACACCGGAAAGCCGGCTTACTTTTTGCGTATTGGCGGCTGCAATGTTGGATGTTACTTTTGTGATGTAAAAGAATCGTGGAACGCCCATAAACATTCTTTAACCCCTGTAGATGAAATTATTAACCGAATTATTGAAAACCCTTCCCAAGCAGTGGTGGTAACCGGCGGAGAGCCCATGTTATATGATTTGGAATACCTGTGTAATACATTGATAAACAATAATATTCAATTATTCTTAGAGACCTCCGGTTCGGAACCCATTTCCGGAGAATGGGACTGGATTTGCGTTTCACCGAAAAGAAACCACCCGCCATTACAAAAAGTATTACAAAAAGCCAATGAGTTGAAAGTGGTGATTTGCAATGAATCAGATTTTGCATGGGCAGAAGAAAACGCGAAGCATGTAAATGAAAGCTGCCACTTGCTTCTCCAGCCCGAGTGGAGCAGCAGTAAAAATATGATACCCAAGATTGTTGATTATATTTTGAAAAATACGCACTGGCGCATTTCATTGCAAAGTCATAAATATATGGAAATACCGTAGTGATTTAAAAATTTAAGATTTATATATTTATTTTCGGTATTTTTTATTGCTTCCAATATATGCCTGTTCAACGGGCGAAATTGTTTTTACCTGATATTTTCGATGACTACCTGAGAATGTTGTAAGTCCCATAAACGGTTTGTCGCTATCGGCTCGTTCAAAGATTATTTCTGCCGCCGTATGTCTATGTACGGCATAATGCAATTTGTTTTGAACGATTTTGAAAAACTCAATGGAAACATTCAGTTTCGGGTTATAATCAACACTTGTTGCATACAAATCAAGCACCTGACGATATAAAACTTTTTCAGATGAACGAATATCACGAATACGGTTTAAAAGTTCGTACCAATAACCGCCTCCTCCAATATTTTTCAACCGCTCATCATCCATCGAAAATCCCTTAACTATATACTCTTTCAGTCGTTGTGTTGCCCAAATCCTGAATTGTGTTGCAATACGGGATTTTATTCGGTAGCCGAGAGAAATTATCAGGTCGAGATTGTAAAATGGCAATTCCCGTTCAACAATCCTATTGCCTTCGTTTTGAACCTGTCGGAATTTCCGACAAGTTGCGCTTTCATCTAATTCACCTTCCTCATAAATGTGCTTAATATGCTCAACTATATTTGTTCGAGAAGATTGAAAAAGCTCAGCCATTTGTTGTTGTGTCAACCAAACATTTTCCTCTTCCAAACGAACATTCAAAGAGATATCATTCTCTTTGTTTTGATAAATTACTATTTCTCCTTTTTGCTGTTCCATATTTTTATTTTCGTATTTGGTTTGCAAACTTTTAACGTAAGCTACGCCGCGAAAATAGTAATTCTTGTCAAACGATGGTAATGCCGTTCATCAAAAAATGCAACAGAATACAGAATTTATTAATATTTGTTTACTTTTGCAACAGAAATTAAAAAGTATAAATTATTATAAATCATTAGCTTATGAAAATATTAGTATTAAATTGCGGAAGTTCTTCCATTAAATATCAATTAATTGATATGGAACAAAATGCCGATTTGTTGGCAAAGGGACTTGTTGAGCGTATTGGGTTGGAAATGGGTGAGTTTACTCATAAACCTGCTACAGGCGACAAGTATTACGTACAAACTCCCATCAAAGATCATGAAGTGGGAATAAAGTTGGTTTTAGAGGCGCTGTTGGATAACAACTACGGGGTAATAGCCTCATTAGAAGAGATTAAGGCGGTAGGGCATCGCGTGGCGCACGGCGGTGAGTATTTCAAACACAGTATGGTGTTGGGAGAAAAAGAGTTAGAAGAAATCAAGAATCTTTGTGAATTGGCGCCGTTGCACAACCCTGCCAATTTGCTCGGCATTGAAGTGATGATGAAAATGTTACCTCATGTTAAACAAGTGGGCGTCTTTGATACCTCTTTTCACCAAACGATGCCGGTAGAGGCATTTTTATATGCAGTTCCGTACAAATATTATGAAGAAAACAAAATTCGCAGATACGGATTCCACGGCACCAGCCACAAATATGTTGCCCCGAAAGCAGCTAACTTGTTGGGTAAAAATTATGAAGATCTGAAAATTATTGTTTGTCATCTGGGTAACGGAGCCTCAATCTGCGCTATCAAAAACGGAAAATCGGTGGATACCTCCATGGGTTTTACGCCGGTAGAGGGATTGGTTATGGGCACCCGTTGCGGCGACCTGGATTTGGGCGCATTGCTCTATATCGGCGAAAAAGAAGGATTAGATTTTAAAGGAATGAACACGCTCATTAACAAAAAATCGGGGTTGGCAGGGCTTACCGGTAGTAGCTCCGATATGCGCGATATTGATGCAGGTATTAAAGCCGGAAATGAACGCAGCCTCTTCGCCTTCAAGTGCTTCTGCTATCGTGTGAAAAAATATATCGGCGCCTACACTGCTGCTATGGATGGCGTGGACTTGATTGTGATGACCGGAGGAATTGGAGAAAACGACATAAACGCAAGAGCCGAAATTTTGGGCAACTTGAGCTTCTTAGGCGTTGATTTTGATGCAGATGCCAACAATGTGCGCGGCGAAGACAAATTGATAACGAAACTCAACAGCAAAACCGCCGCTATGGTAATTACTACCAACGAAGAATTGGTGATTGCTACGGATACTATGGGGTTGGTGAAGTAAGTGGTTGTGAATTGCTTGCAGAAAGTTGTATTTCATTATTCGGGTGCAATGCGCTCTACTTTTTCTACTTGATCTATTTTAGATAAATTTTCAATTAATTCGTTCAGCGCTTTCACATTTTGAATATATATCATTAACTTTCCGGTGAAAGTGTTGCTCTTGCACCAGATATCGAACGATCTGATATTTAGTTCCATTTGAGAGCTAACCACATCAATAATCTCTTTTACCATCGCTTTTCTGTCGAATCCGGAAATTCTGATTCCGGAGAGAAACGCCACATTAGATTCTTTGCGCCATTTGGCTTTAATGATACGGTTTCCAAATTTCGACATTTGCTCAATGGCATGCGGACACTGGGTTTGATGCACCTCTATGATGTCGTTTGTAATTTGAAATCCCATCACCTGATCTCCCGGTATAGGGTTGCAACATTCGGCAATCACATAACGAATTACATCTGAAATTTCATCCAACAGGAACACTTCCGGCTTTTTATCCAACTGTTCATCAATTAATCTATCAATTTCTTTTTCAGGCAATTGGTCTGCAATCTTCTTTCTGAAATCATCAATAGCATTGGTATTGGAGGTTTTTCTTCTAAAAATCTTACGGATACGATCTTTTGTAATCACGCCTTCTGCCACGTGGTTCCAAAATTCATAGGGCGACAAGATTCTTGCATCTGCCTGTACACGACCAATATTTGAGGCGTTATTTTCAACTCTCAATGATTTAAAAATGTCAGCCAAAATCTTTTTTCCTTCCTCTTCCTTTTTTTTGTGCTCTTCACGAAAGGCTTCCTTAAGTTTTTCACGCGCATAAGCCGTTTTCACATAATTAAACCATTCCGGTTTAGGAGTCTGTTTTTTTGATGTAATGATTTGAAGCTGATCGCCGTTTTTCAGTATATAATCAATAGGCACAATATTGTAATTCACTTTTGCGCCAATACATTGGTTTCCGAGATTGGTGTGCAGTTCGTAGGCAAAATCAAGCACAGTGGCGCCGGCAGGCAGCACTATTCTTTCGCCTTTTGGGGTAAACACAATAACCTCTTTCAAATTCAAATTCAACTTTACTTCGTTTAGAAACTCCAAAGCGGTAGTATCTTCACTTTGCAACATGCCTCTGATTTTTTCAAGCCATTCTTCCACACGGTTTTCATATTCCTGCGGGTTTCTGTTTTCCTCCTTGTATTTAAAATGCGCAGCAAGTCCTTTTTCTGCAATTTCATCCATACGTTGCGAACGAATTTGCACCTCTACCCATTTTCCGGTTTTGCTCATTGCCGTAATGTGCAACGATTGATACCCGTTAGGTTTGGGATTTGTGATAAAGTTTCTTTCGCGTAAATGATTGGTTTTGTAGAGTTCTGTAATGATCGTATGGATTCGCCAGCAAATAATTTTTTCTTCTTCGGGAGGGGAATCAAATACAAAGCGCACGGCAAAAATGTCGTAAATATCATCAAAATTGATTTTTTTCCGAATCATTTTTTGATGAATGGAGTAAATTGATTTTGTTCTGTTGGTAACCTCCGCTTCAATGCCGGCTTCCTGCAGTTTTTCAATGATGGGTTTGGTAAAATCGTCAATTAATGTATTTCTCTTCTGTTCAGAGGTTTCAAGTGCATGAAAAATCTTATTATACTCAACGGGGTCATTATATTTCATTGCTAGGTCTTCCAGTTCGCTTTTAATGGTATAAAGCCCCAGACGATGTGCGATAGGAACGAAAAAGAAGGAGGTTTCGGAAGATATTTTCCATTGTTTTTCTTGCGGCATAGCGCTGAGCGTTCTCATGTTGTGCAGTCTGTCTGCCAGCTTTATCAAAATTACACGCACATCTTCAACGGTAGATAGTAATATTTTTTTAAAATTTTCAGCTTGCACCGATTGATCTACATCAATCACAATATCCTCTATTTTAGTAAGTCCATCCACAATTTTAGCAACATCCTGACCAAACAGTCCTTCAATATCTTTCAATGTATAATCGGAATCCTCCACCACATCGTGAAGGAGCGCAGCAATCATGGAAGTAACACCCAGATTGATTTCCTGTCCAACAATATGCGCTACAGCAATTGGATGATAGATGTAGGGTTCGCCACTCTTACGGCGCATATCTTTATGAGCATCAACAGCTAATGCAAATGCTTTATGAAAAATTCTGTGCTGTTGCTTGGTAGCCCGCAATGGAAGCAAGCTACACAATTCTCTGTATTTCTTTAAGATTGTTTTCTTTTCTAATGTCAGGTTAGGTATGTAAATTTCCATTTTAGTCTTTAATTTTAAGGTCTAATATTTGTAGAAAATCTTCAAACTCCTCATTTTGCTCTTTAAAATTTTGCAATTTATCTTTTACATCATAAATAATCTTTTTTACTTCCAACTGTTCATTTGTTTCAACAACCACATCTTCAATTTTTTCATCGTAATGAGTGCGTAAAAATTCCAGCACATCTCTTATTTTCGCTTCAAAATGTTCTTTTTGAATATCGTTTTTAACGGTTACTTTGATGATATTGTTATTTATTTCGGGCAACGATTCTTTTAACGGATAATAAATTGTGGGCACGGATGAGAAGACTTGTTCGAAGAGGGCGCGCCAATGGGTGGGGAAATCAGAGGTTCGCGCGTTCTGCCTTTCGTTTTCTGCTTTCTGCTTTTTGCTTTCTGCTTCCTCACCGTTCACCGTCTTCCGCTCGCCTATTATATCGGTAATATCCGGAGTTTTCTTAACAGGCACGGAGACAGGCGCCACGAAGCCGCGTGTGGATTGCTGCGGGGCTGTGGAAGGCACTAAATTGGATATGCCTGCCGGCTGGGGCTCTGCACTACTTCTCCCGTGATTGCCTGACGCTTGCGGTTAACTTATATACGTAATTGCCATTGATTTGCATCAAACAGATTTCAACGGAAAGGCGTTTGTTTTGAGATAGTTTATAGTTAAAGTCGCATTGGTTGGCTAATTCTAAACCACGAAGCAACAATTGCCTGTCGGATTGTTTGGATTGTTCAAGAAAACGCTGCTTCACAGAATCGGAGACCTCCATTAACCTGATGGTAGAAGTGTTTTGCGACATCAGCAACTGCCGGAAATGGGCAGCCAAACCGGAAATAAAATGCTGACCATCGAAGCCTCTATTCAGAATATCATCAAATAGCAGTAGCGCGGCAGAGCCCTCTTCACTGAATAGAAAGTCGGTCATTTTAAAATAGTTGTCCACATCCAATACATTCAAATGCTGGATGGTGGTTTGATAGGTAATATTTTTTCCGGAAAAACTCACCAATTGGTCGAAAATAGAGAGTGCGTCGCGGAGTGCGCCATCGGCTTTTGAGGCAACTACGCGCAATGCTTCCTCTTCAGCCTGTACGGCTTCGCTTTTTGCCACAAAGGCAAGGTGTTTCATAATGTCATTGTCTCCAATACGTTTAAAATCATATACCTGACAACGTGACAGGATGGTAGGGATAATTTTATGTTTTTCGGTGGTTGCCAGAATAAATTTGGCATAGGGTGGTGGTTCTTCCAACGTTTTTAAAAAAGCATTAAACGCCTGATTGGAAAGCATGTGCACTTCGTCTATGATATACACTTTAAATTTGGCGCCCTGCGGGCTGATGCGTACTTGCTCTACCAGCGAGCGAATATCTTCTACCGAGTTGTTGGAAGCGGCGTCTAACTCATACACATTAAAGGAGGCAGATGCATTGAACGATCTGCAAGACTCACATTCATTGCAAGGTTCAAAATCGGGAGTGAGGTGGTGGCAGTTGAGCGCTTTGGCAAAGATACGGGCGCAGGTGGTTTTGCCCACGCCTCTTGGACCGCAAAACAGGAATGCTTGCGCTACCTGCTGGGTCTTAATCGCATTTTTGAGTGTAGAAACAATCGAGTCTTGCCCCACCACCGTATTGAAAGTGGATGGGCGGTATTTGCGGGCAGATACTATGAAATTATCCATGGTGTTAAAATAATAGTTTATTTATCAATATCTTGATTGTGATATTAATCTTTGCAAAAATATATTTTTATCTCAACTTTTTTGTCAGACAGCCTTTTTTTAACCCATAAACATTTTTCAATTTATTCTATACCTTCGCCTTGTAAATTAAAAAAATATACTTTTTTTGCAAGTCATTGTTAACCAAAATTATACTCTAAATGAAATTCCGTACCGAGTTGCCCCTTCCCAAATTCCCGTTTCAAATCTCTTACCAGGATCGGCTATTACTGCTCGGCTCCTGCTTCTCTGATCACATAGGAAGTTTTTTGGAACAGCATCGGTTTTTTGTACTTTCTAACCCGTTTGGAACTCTTTTTAATCCGGTTTCTATCGCAAATGTCTTAAAGATGACGATTGACCCAACGCTATTTACTGAAGATTATCGCTATTTTTTTGATAAGCGATGGGTTAGTTTTGCCCATCACGGCTCACTCTCTCATCATGATGAAAATCAATTTATTACACAAATCGAACAGCAGTGGCAAAATACCAAAGCTTTTTTGGAAAAAACCGGTCTTTTGTTCATCACTTTCGGAACCGCATATTGTTACCGGTTTTTGGAAAGAGATTTGGTGGTTGCCAACTGCCATAAAATTCCTAACAGGCAATTTGAAAAGTTTCGACTTACAATTGAGGAAATTGTACAAATTTACAGAGAAATTGTACAAAAACTTCAACAGATCAATCCTTCGTTGAAAATAATTTTTACGGTTAGTCCGGTGCGCCACCTGGGAGATGGATTTCACGAAAACCAGCTCAGCAAGTCGGTGTTGCACCTTGCTATTGAGCAATTAACAGACGACAAAACCATTTTTTACTTTCCGGCTTATGAAATATTGATGGACGATTTGCGAGATTACCGTTTTTATGCGGACGATTTGTGCCATCCGCAGGAAAATGCAGTGCGTTATATTGAAGAGATTTTTGCAGATTCTTTTTTTTCTCAAGCTACCAAAGAGAAACAAAAAGAGATTGAAAAAGAGAACAAGTTTTTAAATCACAGGAAATTAAAATGAATTTTGCAGATATTTTTCACCCATATTCCGATTTAGATTTTGAGCAACATGCGTTGGCGCTGTTTCGGCATCAGTATGAGAAGAACGAAGTATATCATTCTTTTTGTAATATGTTGAATGTTAATATAAAAAATATAAGCTCGCTATCGCAAATTCCATTTTTACCCATCTCGTTTTTCAAAACCCATCATGTTAAAACAGGAGAATTTGCTCCTGAGATCGTTTTTTGGAGCAGCGGAACTACAGGAAGCGAAACATCGCAACACTTCATAAAAGATGTTACACTTTACGAAAGCGCTTTTTTGCACGCTTTTGAATATTTTTACGGAGACCCTTCTGGTTATTGTTTTTTAGCATTATTGCCCAACTATTTGGAACAAAAACACTCCTCATTAATCTATATGATGAAGCGGTTTATTTCCGGTTCAAAATATGCTGAAAGTGGGTTTTATTTGTACAATGTTGAAGAATTATTTGAAAAACTTACCACATTAAGAGAAAAAAAGATAAAAACAGTCTTATTTGGCGTTTCTTTTGCTTTATTGGATTTTGCCGAAAAATTCACCGTAACATTTCCCGATTTAATGGTATTTGAAACCGGCGGCATGAAAGGGCGCCGCCCCGAAATGATAAAAGAAGAACTGCATCGGATTCTGTGCAACACATTTGGCGTAAAAACAATCCATTCCGAGTACGGCATGTGCGAGTTGTTATCGCAGGCATACAGCAACGGGCAGAACCTGTTTGCCACCCCTCCATGGATGAAACTCCTGTTTCGCGACGAAAAAGACCCGCTCCATTGCGCCGCCTCCCTTAGTAGCGGAGTAATCAATGTTATTGACTTTGCCAACATAGATTCCTGCGCCTTCATTGCCACCGACGACTTAGGAAAAAGAGCAACAAACGGGATGATAGAGATTTTGGGCAGGTTGGATGCTGCACAGGTAAGGGGATGCAATTTGATGTACCGGCTGTAACTTTTTTAAAAAGAAATGCTATTTTTGCGCACTTTTTACAAAAAAAATATTATATTAAAACATTTATTATGAAAAATTTAGTTACACTATCGCTCCTCTTGAGTCTCTGTTTCTCATCTTTTGGAACAAATCCTGAAATTGAAGAACCTTACAATCTGAAAGTTGTAGTAACCGGACAAAATGCATTATTCTCATGGAATAATGATTTTTTTATTGACAATATGGAGAGTTATAATAATTTTATTATTGACAATATTGGAGATTATATTCTGTATGATGGGGATGGTAGTGCTACGTTTGGCATAGAAGGAGGAATCTCTTTTGAACATTCAGAATATACCGGTTCTTATATCGTTTTTAACCCCTCTCAAACTACTCCTCCGATGACCGACCCTGCAATTCAACCACATAGTGGCAGTAAATTTTTGGCTTGTTTTGCTGCTATGGACGGTCCCAATAATGACTGGCTCATTCTGCCGCAACAATATGTTAATACAGGGACGGTTTTCAAATTTTGGGCAAAAAGCTATAACTATTCTTATGGTGCTGAAAGGTTCAAAGTAGGTGTTTCCACTACGGGTACATTACCCGGCGATTTCACTATCATTTCTTCAGGAGATTACGTGTCAGCTCCTACCGAATGGACAGAATATACCTATGATAATCTAAATAATTATGCGGGGCAGAAGGTGCATGTTGCCATAGCCTGTGTATCTGATGAAGCCTATATATTTATGGTGGATGATATCTTTTTGGGAGTTCCGGGGAAAGTAGCAAGCGCACCGCCCAAAAGATCCTTTTCCGGATTTACAGTTTATTTAGACGATGTGGAAAAAGCATCAGGCTTGCAGAATGCAGAATATGCATTTACCAATCTCTCTCCGGGTACGCATACCGCCGGAGTGAAAGCCGTTTACACAGATGGAGAATCGGAAATTATCTCTAAACATTTCCTTATTGGAAGCGGGTGCCTTGCCCCAACCAATTTAGTGGTTACTTATACTTCCGATTGTGATGCCGAATTAACATGGAGTGTACCCGATACTAAATCAATCGTTCTCAAATCAATTCAGGAAGAGGTTGTTGAAGAAGAAACGTTTTTACAAACAGACATAGTTTTCTCTTCTAATAATTCACGTCGTGAAAAAATTGCCCATAGTAATCCTCCGGATAGAGCCAATGGTTGGTTATCGTGGTGTGGAGATAATGATTCCGATATGGGAACAGGAGATCCTATTGATTTCATTGTTGCGGCACGATTTACCCCTGCCGATTTAGCAGCGGCATCTATAACTACCGGAGATAAAATTAATAAAATGAGATTCTTTCTTTATGACATTGAAGACATTACATTTACATTGCAAATCTATCAAGGGGGCACTTCACCCACCAATCCGGGCGCTCTAATGTATCAACAGCTTGTTACACAACCATTGATACCCGAAGCATATAATATTGTAGAATTAACCACTCCTTACCATATTATTGCTTCTCAGGAGTTATGGATTGCTTACCGTCTTCAAATAACACTAGAAGATCAGTGGCCTGCCGGTTGTGATGCTGGTCCCAGAGTGGTTGGCAAAGGAGATTTAACGTATTATGATGGAGGATGGACCAATTTATGGAACTTGACTGAAGGATACTATAGCGCTAACTGGAATATTGAGGCGCTCGTTGGCGTTGAAACGAAATACAATATTTACAGAGGCAATCAGCTTCTTGCAACCAATTTTACAGGAACCTCTTATCTTGATACCGGTTTTAACCCGATGGAAGGGTACACATGGTCTGTAAAGGCAATCTGTCCAAATAGCTCTGAATCAGATCCGGTGAGCGTAACGAAAGAGCCGTGCCATGTTGAATATACGATCATGGCAAGCGCCGGTCCTAACGGTAGTATAAATCCCTCCGGAACAATAACTTTACCGCAGGGCGCCACGCAAACCTTTACCTTTACGCCTGCTAACAGTGGATATGAGATTAGTCAGGTGCTGGTAGATGGCTTCAATAACCCCGGCGCTGTTGCAAACGGTGTCTATACGTTTACCAATATTACAAGCAACCATACTATTCATGTTAATTTTTCAGCAGTCTTTATTCCGGTAACAGATATAACTAACGTACCTTTAGTGGCTAC
>WQWP01000052.1 GCA_009787485.1 Lentimicrobiaceae bacterium
AATAGAGTAATAACCCGGAGTAGCAAAAGGAGAAGTTGTTGTTGTAAAACTTCTCTGCGTACCATAAGCCGTTCCTTCGCCATTGGTGGCATAAGCGCGTACATAATAAGTTGTGCTTTGAGTCAGTCCTGTTATTTGGCTTGTAAAACTTCCTGTTCCTGTTCCATCCGTCGTTTTATGGTCATGAATAGTCGGCTCTTCAACAATGCTCCAACAAACACCTCGCGCTGTTATTGGGCTATTGCCGTCGTTTGTTACATTTCCTCCGCAAGTAGCCGCTGTACCGCTAATGTTTGTTACATTTGCAGTTGTTACTTCAGGTAAAAATGCCTCCAATGTGGTAAAAGTAACCTGCTCTCCGTAACCGGTACCCACTGCATTGGTAGCATACGCCCGTGCATGATAAACGGTATTTGATTTAAGCCCTGTTATATTATTGGTAAATGTTCCTAATCCGGGACCATTTGTTGTTTCGTTGCCATCAATGGTAGGATTTTCAGAAGTGCTCCAGCAAATACCTCGTGCGGTTACCGGATGATTTCCATGGCCGGTAACCTCTCCTCTCAAAGTAGCAGACGCACCTGTAATATTCGTAATGTTAGTGTTTGTAGTTACTTCCGGCACTTCTGCAGGCGCAAAGGTGATGTTATCTAAATATACCACTTGTCCATTTGTATTTTCCCATCTAAATGTACGTTTTCCTTTTTCAAAAGGATACACCCATTTTTTCCACTTAGGATCGGTTGACAGAGCAGACCCAATCGGTTGCGCCTTTACTCCGTCAATAAATAAATCAAAATAATCTCCATAATCACATCTTATGTAAAATTCAACATAACTGGGATTAGTCATTGTTTTTTGGGTTGTAACAATCGAAGTAGGTTTGTCTGCTCTTAATGAATAGAGGTCATCAAATCCAAGCGCATTTTCTATTACCCATGTAGTTGTTCTCCAGCTGATTGGAACTATGCCATTAGCAAAATTAACAAAAGAGGGACTTTCATCTTCATCGCCGGCATTGCTCTCCACAATATTTATGACAGCAATGTCTTCCGCTTGCACGCCTTCATGATTTACAGCAACTGCTTTAATAGTGTGTTTGCCAAGAGTTAAAAGTTGATAAGGAATAGTAGTAGTATAAGGTTCGGTCAATGTAGTAGGGTAGGTAACGCCATTCAAAGTTACTGTTACCATTGCCACAGAGCTCTTGGTATCCGTAGCTTCTACTATAACTACCAAGTCTTTATGAATTGGAACTTCCGCTCCATCCTTAGGAGATATAATTTTACATTCAAGTTTAGGCTTGTTGCAAGCGCTCAATAGAATAATGATTGCTAATGCAAATAAGGAGAAAGTTTTTTTCATGTCTTATGATTTTAAGATTAAAATTTTTCGGGTGCAAAGATATATTTTGTTTACAATTTTCTCTCCGGATAAAGCTCCTCCCACCATTCCGGCTGCTCTTTCAACCATTTGGCAAACCACGCCTGCATGGTTTTTGCCCACTTGGTGCGCTTTTTGTAATCGGTGATGCCGTGTTTTTCGCCTTCTACCATAATAAAATCCACCGGTCGGCCCAATATTCTTAAAGCGTTGTACATTTGAATGCTTTCGCCCACCGGCACGTTGTCGTCGTCTGCGCCGTGTAATAACAGCAGTGGTGTGTTAATTTTATCTGCGTGAAACAGAGGGCTTTGTCCTACAAACAATTCTTTGTTATTCCATGGGTAGCTATCGGCGTTTGCGGCGGCGCAATAGCCAATGCCCCAATTTCCTTCTCCCCAGTAGCTGGTTAGTGCGCTGATTCCGGCGTGGCTGATGGCGGCGGCAAAGATATCGGTAAGGGTAAGCAGGTGCATCGTCATAAAACCGCCGTAGCTTGCGCCGAAAGCTCCAATTTTGGTAGAGTCAACAAACGGATGGGTGCGGTAGAACTGTTTTGTGCCTTCAATAATCTCATCTGCCGTGCGTTTCCCCCAGGCGTTTACGTGCCGTGCGCTAAACTCCTGCCCAAAGCCAATGGTTCCGCTCGGGTTGAGCGTATAAACGATATAGCCTAACGCCGCATACATTTGCATAGAGTAGCTAAATTCTAAACTTCTTACGGTAGGCGTAGTTCCTGCGTAATAGTACACCAACATCGGGTATTTTTTCTCAGGATCGAAATTGGGCGGCAAATAATAGCGACCGGTAATTAAAGTGCCGTCCTCCGAAGTAAAATCAAAAGGAAACATCTCGCTCAATTGCACGTTCGCCAATTTATCTTTAGAAATATCATCCAAACAGATTAACTTGTTTTTCTTTCCTGTCTGAAACACATACGATCTATCGGCATTGGCGTGGCTTTGACCGGAAAAAGCCACTACCGGCGCAAATTTGGCTACGGAAAAAGATCTGATCACTTCTTCGGGAGCCGGCAAAGAAGTAAACTTGCCTGTTTTAGGATCCAGCGTGTACATCGTTACCATATCTTTCTCATTGACTAAAAGATAGATTTTTTGATCGGCAACATTCCAAGTCGCTCTGCTTATAGAGGGATTGAAGTTTTTGGTTAATGGTTTTATCTCTTTGGATGTCAAATCATACAAAAAAAGCTGCGTATCGTAAGCATTGGCAATCTCTTCATTTCCAATATTTAAGCCGATGCCGTTAAATGCTTCGGGACCTCCGGTAAGCAACAATTGCTTGCCATCGGGAGAATAAACGGCAGAAGACAAGTATTTTTCATCATAAAACAACGTATCTGCTACTAAGGTTTCTAAATTTAGCAGGAAAAGATTGGTGGCTGTAAACGGCCGTCTCGTATAATCGGTATTTGTGGTGCCGAAAATTAAATACTTGCTATCCGGGCTTACATCGCTCAGCCAGGAGCTGTGGTATCCGAAAGTAAGCGGTTGCATTACGCCTGTTTTTAAGTCGTAAAGCGACAAGGTAGAGCGTTTCCTAAAAGCATCATATCTATCACTATTGTCTAAAATGCGGTTAAAAAACTCCATTTCTTTGGGCGCTTTTTCCTCCGGATAGTAGATGAGTTTTTCCTCGTTGGGCATAAATGTAAACCTACCTTCGGGAACATTTGCCGCCACTACTTTTTCTTCCATGGTAGCCGGATTTATGAAAACCAATTCATTGCCTTTTAAACCTTTTCGTGTAAAATAAAGTTGCGATGAAGCCGGTGCCCAATTTACATTAGAAGGTAAATTATAGACTAACAATTTCCCCGTTTCGGCATCAAACAATTTGGAATAGGTGCGCGGTTTTTCATCGCTCCGCTCGCTGTAATTTGCTCTGATGTATTTTCCGTTGGGAGAAATGGATACGCCGGTGATAGTGATGCCGTTTTGGATGATTTCGATGCCGTAGAATTGCGTGGGGTCAGTGGATATTATCAATTTTTCATTATTTTTCGGCGTAAAAAATACTTCCAAAAAACACGTATCCTTATCATTATTCGGCGCCAAATATTTTATAATTACCTCGTAACGCCTCGGTTCCAACGTTAATTCGACTGAAATCGATTTAGCGACAGAATCGAAGGTGGTTTTATCTTTTTTATTCTTTTCCCCATCTATGTAAACTTCAAACATATCCGCAGTTTTTAAGCTCAAATCACCTTTCACAAACTGATTCGGAAAGATGTAAAACTTAAAGTAATGAAGCGCATACTGATCTTTTGGCGTGATAAAACTTATTTTGCCGGAATCTGAAGTAAGGGTATTGGTTTGCTCAAAAATCTTGTCGAATGAAACAAAATTTTGCAAGATAGTTTTCTCTTCAAAACTTTTTCCTTTTACGTTTAAGGAATTTATTTGCAGCGGTTTTTGCACAACATGGTACCCTGCATAAAGATATTTTTCTACAGGGATATTTTGCCCGAAAAGTGCAAAAGAAAGGAAGGTGGCTAAGGTGAGGATTAAGATTTTTTTCATTGTGGAAATAATTTTTGTGTGCAAAAATACAGTTTTTTGGCGATGTTCCTATCGCCTTTTTTAACACTCAGAATTTTTAATATTTGTTGGTCGGTAGTGAAAAAATATATCAATGAAAATCTTATTATATATTTGCCAACCATTTGATTTATCTCAAATAACCATGGAAGTGCTTTATAGCAAGGGTTATACACATTTACAACGTAGTAGAAAAAAATAGCCGAATAATGAAAATCCATTCAAAAATAATAAAACAACAAGCCCATAATTGCGGGTTCGCTTTATGCGGCATCGCAAAAGCCGAGCCATTAACAATTGCAAAAGAGCGATTTGAAAAAGCATTAGCTCAAAATTTTCATGCAAAAAAAGAATATTTAGAACGAGATATTGAAAAACGTTTTCACCCGGAATTTTTATTGGAAAATTGTAAATCGGTAGTAGTCTGTGGATTTAATTATAATATGAGGTATGAGGTGAGGGGTGAGAGGTGTGAGGTGGGCGCGAAGGGACGAAAGCACGAAGGCACGAAAGGAGAAAACTGTAAAATTTCGCAGTATGCACAGATTAAAGATTATCACGTGGTTATGAAAGAGAGGTTGGAGAAATTGGTGCAAAGTTTGCAAGAAAAATACGGTGCTTTCAATTATAAAACTACTATTGACTCTTCGGCTATTTCGGAAAAAGCCTGGGCAGTACAAGCCGGAATTGGCTACTATGGCAAAAACGGAATTATTCAAACTCCATTCGGCTCTTTTATCTTTTTGGGAGCTTTATTAATTGATAAAGAAGTAGATGAGTATGATGTGCCCAATCAAGATTCATGCGGAAACTGTTCTAAGTGTATAGCTGCTTGCCCTACAAAAGCGATTGTAGCGCCCTATTATATAAATTGTAATCAATGTATTACGCATATCAACTTAAACAAAAAAGAAACCAATTTTACCCGCATTGCACAATATGGCTGGTTAATTGCTTGTGATGTATGCCAAAATGTTTGCCCCAATAATCTTCATGCTCCTGTTAATGAAGAAGCGGTGGCGTTGCGAGCTTCATTTGTAGAAAATAAAAATGAAATTTTCAATACTTTAACGCTTGAATCTTTTGAAAAATATTTTAAAAATACGGTGATCTACCAGTTTAAATATGAAGGATTTAAAAAACGTTTGAAAGCTTTTAACAAGGCTGCTACAGATGTTCCAAATTCAAAATAGTTTCCTTTTCACCAATTAGCCAAAGCAAATCTCCACTCCGTAAAACAGTAGAAGATGTGGGGTTCATTAAATTTTTTTTCTTTCTAGATATACATACTAACATGCAGTTGTGATTTTTTCTAAACCCGATTTCTTCTTTCGTTTTACCAATTAACGAAGAATGAGGCGATAATGAAATATGATATAAATTCATTTTTGTTTTTTTTAACGGAAAATCGCCCTCTTTTTCAATAATACTCTTAAATGCATTGAGTTGCTCTTCATTTCCAATGACCACTAATTTATCATTAGGAAATAAATGGTCTTCTCCCGAAGGTAAATCAAAACGGCTAAATCCATGAATAATACTAATGACGTTTACGCCGTATTGTTCACAACAATGCAATTCGGCAAGGGTTTTTCCTATCACTTCAGAGCAATCACTAACCGTTAAAACTTCCGTACGTAAATTCTTACTCAAATCTTCAGGAATGCTAAGTTCGGGAATAGTAGGTTTTTGATTCATATTTTGAAGAAACTTTTCTTCTATTTTAAAATAATTATTAATTCTTTTTTGAGATAAAATGATAAATAATGTTAATATTAGTGCTACTACTATTGCAATGATCATGGTAAAATGAAAATAATAAACTACCAAAAATGCTATAAAAGACGTGAGAATCAATACTCTTATTAAAATCAATGAAAGCAGAATTATTTTGTCGATGGTATTTTTTCTCCAAATTCGATGAAAATTGTCGCGAAACGATAATCTTTCTGCAATCAAAACCCATAAAACGGGCAATATTGCCACTAAGGTAACTGTAAAAGAAATTATTTTTGCCCAAGATAAAGGCAAAAACTGCTCTACAAACGGTTTTAAAGCGTAGATAGATAAAAACACGATAAAAGACAGCAGCGAAACATAAATTAAGGTTGAGAATATATATTTTATACTAGATTTCTTTATGAAAATTTTATAGGAAGATTGCGGTTTAGGAGCTTTCTGTGGTCGCTCAACAATCTTTTGCCAGCGGATCGGCAAAACTTTATGGATACGCTCGTATAACGGCTCCGCTATTTTTGTGGAATACGGGGTGATAAAAGTAGTGATTACCGAAACCGATACAATAATCGGATAGAGCATCGGATCAATTACACCGGCGTTCAAACCTAAAGTGGCAATAATAAATGAAAACTCCCCAATTTGCCCTAAACTTAATCCCGATTGAACAGCCGTTTTCAAAGGTTGCCCTGAAGTAAAAATGCCCAGCATAGCGCTCAATGGTTTCACAAAAAGGACCAACATCGTAATGATCAAAATAGGGAAAATATTGGAGGCGATCACCGAGAAATCAACTAACATTCCTACAGATACAAAAAATACGGCTACAAACAAGTGTTTTAACGGCGAAATTAAATGGTGAATTTTTTCCGATTCTAAGGTTTCGGCAAGAATCACACCCATTAAAAAAGCGCCTAATGCTGAAGAATATCCAAATTTATCCGTCAAGACCACCATCCCAAAACAAAGCCCTGTAGCAATAAGAAGCAGGTTCTCTTCACTTATGATTTTTCGGGTCATTTTCAAAAATCCCGGAATAATGTAAATCCCCAAAACAAAAAAGAAAACGATGAACATGAGCAATGTAGAAAAAGTGGACATGAGTTGCTCGCCACTAAACCCTGCGCCAATAACAATAGTAGATAACACTACTAATTGTAATACGGCAACGACGTCCTCAACTATTAAAACTCCAAATACAACATTGGAAAATTTATGCTTTCTAAGTCCCAGTTCATCAAATGCTTTGATCACAATAGTGGTAGAAGAAATGGTAATCATGCTGCCCAAAAAAATGCAATCCATGACTTTCCAGCCCATAAAATGCCCTGCTAAAAACCCGACACTAAACATAATAATTAACTCTGAAAGAACCGTAATAGCGCCTGTTCCGCCTACTTTATGCAGTTTTTTCAAGTTAAATTCCAAGCCTAAGGCAAACAATAAAAAAACCACTCCAAATTCACCCCAAAGTTTAATATTGTCTGTGCTGTCCACCGTAATAAAATCCAGAAAATGAGGGCCGGTAATAATTCCGGCAACGATATATCCCAACACAACAGGCTGCTTCAACCATTTGAATATCATGGTAGTAACTACAGCAACCATTAAAATTAAAGCCAAATCATTAAATATAGAAGGAATGTGCATGATGTAATATGCTTAATATTAGTTATTTAGTAAAAAAAATGCTTGTTTTTTTTGCGGCGCGAATTAATATGAAATTTTGAAGTTACACACAGGTAGATAAAAATTTATTTGACTAAATCTTATTTTAGCTGAATAATTTTTGAGACCAATAAGTATAAGTCCTTTAATTCTTTATTGTTCAAAGCGTTGCAATGTTTTTCCATGATTGAAATATCGTTGCGCACTGCCGGTCCTGTTTGAACCGCGTGAGGCGCATGGCGTTTGGCTTTTTCCAATGTATTTTCTAATAATGGAAAAATGAGCGACCAGTCTAAGTTATTTTCCTTAAAAATCTGATAAGCAATATCGTACATAGCGTTGGTGAAGTTATTGGCGAAAACGGCAGCTAAGTGCATGGCGAAGCGTTGTTTTTCGTTGACTTTGTGTACGATGTTGAACATGGAGGTTGCCCATTGGAGGAGGGTGGTTTCGAAAGAAGAATCGCAGGCTTCGATACAAAGAGGAATTTTACCTTCATTATCACCTCTTCCGTCATCCGGCGACAAGTCGCCGTCTGCCACCTTCTCCTCAGAGAGGAGAAGGAATTTCCCTTCTCCTTTCTCCTTTTCTCCCTTCTCCTTCTTTATTGTTTGATACGGGTAAATTACGCCATATTTTTCCGCAAAAGGCGCTAAAATATTTTGCGAAAGCGACCCTGAAGTATGCGCTGCGTGCGGCATTTTAAATGAAATCTGTTGCAAAACGACTTCATAAATATCATCTTTTAAAGCAAAAATGTATAAATCGAAATTTTTTGGCAATGTTTCAATTTTTCTGCTTGAAATGGAGAGTATTTGCAAATTACTTTGATCTTGCAGCGTTTTATGCAACCAAGTTCCCACATTTCCGGTGCCGATGATGGCGATTTTAGTAAACATACATGAAAAGTTTTGGCAAAAGTAATTTTTTATTTTATTCACGCAAAGGCGCAAAGGCGCAAAGAAAAGAAACTTTGCGTCTTTGCGCCTTTGCGTGATTTTATTTTTTTATTCTTTTGCACTGAAATTTACATAAATGAAAAACGGTACTCTTTATTTAATTCCTTCGCCTTTGGCAGAATGCGACTTTGCGAAGATTTTCCCCGCTTATAATTCGGAAATTATTCAGGAAATTGACCATTTTATTGTGGAAGATTTGCGCACCGGAAGACGTTTTGTGAAAAAATTAGGCATGAAAAAGCCGATGGAAACTTTGCAATTTTCTACCTTAAATGAACACACAAAAGGTGATGAAATTGAAACTTTGCTGCAACCTTTAACAGAAGGTAAAAACTTGGGACTTATTTCAGATGCAGGCACTCCTTGTGTGGCTGATCCCGGTAGCATTATCGTTTCGCGTGCACAACAGCTTGGTGTGGAAGTTATTCCGCTCATCGGTCCAAGTTCCATATTGTTGGCGCTGATGGGCTCGGGGCTGAATGGGCAATCGTTTGCTTTTAACGGCTATTTGCCTAGAGAGCAACCGGATAGAGAACGACAGTTGCGTTTTTTAGAATCGTTGGTGAAAAAGAGCAACCAAACGCAGATTTTTATAGAAACGCCGTATCGTAACAATCATGTATTCAAATCTATACTTGCTGTTTGCGATCCGGCTATGCGGCTTTGTTTAGGAGTTAACATTACTGCTGAAAATCAGACGATAAAAACGATGACGGTGAAGAAGTGGAAAGGGCAGAAATTGGATTTGCATAAGCAGCCGACTGTTTTTTTATTGGGAAGGTAGCGTTTCTTTGTGAGTTTTGTAACACATTGTAAATACTAAATAAAAACTATATTTGCCTTAATTTTATTTTAGACTTTTAATTTATGAATAAACTAAGTATCATTAAGTTAATATTTTTATTTAGCATTGCACTGTTTCTAAATGCAACAGCCTATGCTCAAAATGACACGCTCCCCACAGATCCCCAAAAAAAATCCGTTTCTTTAAAGAAAATATACAAACCGGAACCTGTAGCCCCTTTTCGCGACACGCTGTTCTTCATTCACACCGGAATCGGATCGTTTACCCCATACGATCGGGCTAAATCGGTAACTGAAAGAATCCGGAATTTGAACAAAGAGTTTGGAAATTTTAAACCCGACTCCATGACCGTATTTGTTGAAACAGATATGGCTTGCATTGCTTACCAAGATCTTATCATCCTGACGATTTCTGAAGCCGATGCCGCATTAATGGGAAAAACACCATTGGCCTTAGCGCAGGATTACAAAAAAAACATACAAAACGCTATCGTACAGCATGAAAAGAATACTTATTGGGCGAATATCCTGTGGAGAGGACTTTTAGTGTTGCTTATTGTAGGAGGGCAGTATTTTCTGATAAAGATGATTAATCTCGTTTTCCGTAAATTATCTTCCAAAGTTGAACAACTAAAAGGAACAAAAATTAAAGCGATATACATTAAATCGTTTAAATTAATGGGGGAGGAGGGGGCCATTAAATTTATCCTCTTTTTTATCAAAATATTGCGTTATCTGGTTATCTTCCTGATGCTGTATTTGACTATTCCGCTGCTTTTCAGTATTTTTCCTGCAACAAAAAATCTTGCCACGATTTTGTTTGGCTATGTGTGGAAGCCCTTAAAAGCCATGCTTTCCGGTATTCTTGATTACATTCCGAGTCTTATCAGAATTATTTTGACTGTTGTCATTTTCATGTACATAATAAAAGGGCTTCGTTTTGTAGCCGAAGGAATCAGCAAAGAGCGGCTCAAAATCAAAGGCTTTTATCCCGATTGGGCGCACCCAACGTTCAATATTATCAGGTTTTTACTTTATGCTTTTATGTTTATCCTGATTTTTCCGCTGCTACCCGGCTCTAATTCAAGAGTGTTTCAAGGAGTGTCGGTATTTATTGGGGTTATTATTTCGTTAGGCTCAACGTCTGTTATCAATAACATGATGTCGGGGTTGGTACTCACTTACATGCGACCGTTCAAGGTGGGCGACCGCATTAAAATTAACGATGTGGTGGGCAATGTGATAGAAAAAACGCCTTTTGTAATTCGGATTCGTACGCCCAAAAACGAGGAGGTAACCATCCCCAATTCCGGTATCATGGCGGCACAAACGTTTAATTATTCGGAATCGGCACGTACGTTTAACTTGATTTTGCATACGGAGCTTACTTTTGGCTACGAAACTCCATGGCGACAAGTGCACGAACTGCTTCTTAAAGCGGCTAAACAAACGCCCGATGTGCTGGAAACCCCACAACCCTTTATCCTTCAAACGGCGTTCGACGATTTTTATGTGAAATACCAATTGAATGTATATGTGACAGATGCGGATAAAATGCCACAAATCTATTCGGCGCTACGTCAAAATGTGCAAGATGTTTTTCGTGAAGCAGGTATTGAGTTGGTGTCGCCGCATTACCAAACAATTCGCGATGGGAATAAAGTTACGATTCCAGTTGCTTAGCGCATTGTTTTGTTTTGAGTAGAGGAATTATTTTTTTTTACTTTTGCCAAATTATTCACAAAATTTATATGTATGGAAACTTTCGACAATTTAGAACAAAAAACCGGTACTTTAGAAGTAACCGAAAATTCAAAAAATTATCTAAAAACCGCATCTGTGTGGAGTAAATTCATAGCAATAGTACAATTTGTTGCTATAGTATTTCTTATTCTTACCGCTTTAAGTATGTTTGCATTCGGCTCTCTTATGGGAAGTTATGCAAACATGCCGTTCTCGCTTTCTATCATTGGCTGGTTTTATCTCGTAATAGGGGTTGTTGTGTTTTTCCCTACGAGATATTTGTATCTTTTTGCAAAAAAAGCTGCTAAAGCTGTACTCATGAATGATACTCTTGAGATGGAGGCCGCTTTTAGAAACATGAAATCTTACTGGAAATTTACAGGAATTATGATGATTGTTGCACTCGGACTAAGCATTACGGTAATCCCTGTCGTTGTGATAGCCGCTGCTCTCTCAGGCACATTGGGATAAAAAGATTTTTTGATATTTATTTCTGATAAAAATTATTTGTGAAGATCGGTCTCTATTTCGGGTCATTTAATCCAATTCATAACGGACATCTTGCCATTGCTGATTTTTTAATGCAGCAAGCGCTGTTTGACCAAATTTGGCTGGTGGTATCTCCCAATAATCCTTTGAAAGACAAAAATGATTTAGCTTCTGAGGATGATAGATTGAACATGGTAAAATTAGCAATTCAAGATATTCCGTATTTGCATGCTCACGATATAGAGTTTTCTTTGCCTTCGCCGTCTTATACCATCGAAACATTGAAAGAGCTTGAGAAACAGTACCCAAACGATGAGTTTTCTTTGATTTTGGGAGCTGATAATATTGAGAACTTTCATAAATGGAAGCATTATGAAGAAATACTAAAGCGGTATACACTTTATGTTTATCCGCGTAGTGGTGTGGCTTTTGAAAAAAACATGGAACATCCGCATGTTGTTTATTTGGAGGCGCAGTTGCTTCCAGTTTCGGCTACTGAGGTTCGGGATTTGGTACAACAGAAGAAGGCGGTAAGGGAATACTTGCCGGATGCGGTGGCTCAATATATTAAGGAAAAAGGACTTTATTGCTTGTGATGTTTTTATAAATGGACAATATATTTCTGAAAATCAAGTTTCAGTGTCATGAAAAAAATAACTTACTTAATCTTAGGACTTAACATTCTATTTTGCGCATGCACCACAAAACCTCCTACAACGCATTTTTCAGGAAAAGCCCTCGGCACTTACTACAACATCACCATCGCAGATAAAACCAACATCACCCAATCGCAAATTGATTCGGTAATTGCAGAGTTAAATAATACAGCTTCCATTTTTAATCCTAACTCCTTAGTTTCACGTATCAATAGAAACGAAACAGATACTTTAAACGATATTTTGAAGCATATCTTGGAAGTGTCGTTGCAAGTGTGCGAAGAAACCGACGGCGCTTTCGATTTTACCATAGGCGTATTAGTAGATTTGTGGGGATTTGGAAAAGATGCTCCTCAGGAAGTGTCAGAAGAAGATGTTACAAAAGCATTAGAAACAGTAGGTTATAAAAAGATTAAAATTTCCGGAAACATAATTGTAAAAGAAAATCCGGACATCCAACTCAATTTTAACGCTGTTGCCAAAGGGTATTGCGTGGACTTAGTAGCTGCATTTTTAACCTCGAAAGGATTGGAAAACTTTTTAATAGATATTGGCGGAGAATTGTGTGTGTGCGGCGAACGTGCTCCCGGCAAAAAGTGGCGTGTCGGCATACAAAAACCCACTGAAACTAAATATGATGCCATCGCCGCAGAAGAAATTATGGAACTTCAAAATATTTCGGTAGCGACCTCCGGAAACTATCGCAATTACATTGAAGTAAACGGAAAGCGATACGGGCATACTCTAAATCCATACACCGGATATCCAGAAATGAACGATTTGCTGAGTGTTACCGTAATGGCTTCTACCTGCGCGCTTGCCGATGCTTACGCCACTGCCTTTATGGTAATGGGTGTAGAAAAAGCAGAGGCTTTTCTAACCCAATATCCTGAAATTAAGGCTTATTTTATTATGAATGATAAATGGCAAAAAGATTGAATATTGAATATTGAGCCTCAACCCAATTAACCACTAACCACTAACCACTAACCACTAATCACTAACCACTAACCACTAACCACTAACCACTAATCACTAACCACTAATCACTAATCACTAAACCCCATGCAAACCCACCAAACCCAAAACTTCTTCCTCATTGCCGGACCTTGCGTCGTAGAAAATGAGAATACCACTTTGCACATCGCCCAAACCATTGCTGCCATTTGCAAGCGCTTAGAAATCCACTTCTACTTCAAAGCCTCTTACCGCAAAGCCAACCGCTCGTCTATGTATTCCTTCACAGGCATTGGCGATGTGGAAGCCTTAGCCGTGCTGGCAAAAGTGAACGAACAGTTGGGCGTTCCCATCGTTACCGATATCCATGCGCCCGAAGAAGCGGCTTTTGCCGCACAAGTAGCCGACGTGCTTCAAATTCCGGCATTTTTATGTCGCCAAACCGAATTGTTGCAAGCTGCTGCTAAAACCGGCAAAGTAGTGAATATCAAGAAAGGGCAATTTTTATCCCCGGAGGCGATGCAATTTGCAGTTGAGAAAGTACGTGCCGCCGGCAACCCGCAAGTGATGATTACCGAGCGCGGTACCAGCTTTGGCTATCACGATCTTATCGTGGACTTTAGAGGCATTAAAGCCCTGAAGCAAAACAGATGCCCGGTGGTGTTAGATTGCACGCACTCATTGCAGCAGCCCAACCAATCTGCCGGCATTACCGGCGGGCAACCTGAGTTGATTGAAACATTAGCCAAAGCCGGCATTGCCGTAGGATTTGACGGCATTTTCTTAGAAACGCACCCCGATCCGAAAAATGCGCTTTCGGATGGGGCGAATATGTTGCCGCTTGCGCAGTTGGAGGGGTTGCTGGAGAAGTTGTTGAGGATTAGGAGGGCGGTGGTAGGGTAGTTTTTTGTTAAACACCGCCCATTCAGATCTTTTTTAAATATCCCCCATCTTGAAAAAAGATGTACTTTTGCCACCGCATAAAAAAATCAATATATCACTTTAAATTAATTTATTATGATTCAAAAAGCAACAAGCAGCCAGCAGGCTATCGAATTGGAAGACAAGTACGGAGCACACAATTATCACCCACTCCCCGTTGTACTTGCAAAAGGAGAAGGTCCTTTTATGTGGGATGTAGAGGGAAACAAGTATTATGATTTTCTTGCTGCATATTCAGCTGTAAATCAAGGGCATTGCCACCCGAGAATTGTAGAGGCAATGTGCGAACAAGCGCGCACGCTCACCCTTACATCCCGCGCATTTTACAATGATGTGTTGGGTGTTTTTGAAAAATATATCACAGAGTACTTCGGATACGATAAAGTGCTCATGATGAACTCCGGCGCAGAAGCTGATGAAACAGCGATTAAATTGTGCCGCAAATGGGCTTACAAAGTAAAAGGTATTCCAGAAAATCAAGCTAAAATTATTTGCTGCGAAAATAACTTCCACGGAAGAACGATTACCATCGTTTCTATGTCAAGCGACCCCGATTCTTATGGCGGTTACGGTCCTTTTACCCCCGGTTTTATTCGCGTACCTTATAACGATTTGAACGCTTTGGCAGAAGCTGTGAAAGATCCGCACGTGGCAGGATTTTTACTTGAGCCTATTCAAGGAGAAGCCGGTGTATTTGTACCCGATGAAGGCTACTTGAAAAAAGCATACGAACTTTGCAAAGCCAATAACGTATTGTTTATTGCCGATGAAATTCAATCCGGTATTGGACGTACAGGCAAAATGTTGGCTTGCGACCACGAAAACGTTCGCCCCGACCTGCTGCTCTTAGGAAAAGCATTATCAGGAGGCGCATATCCGGTATCCGCAGTTTTAGCCGATGATGAAGTGATGCTCACGATTAAACCGGGAGAACACGGCTCAACTTATGGCGGAAACCCAGTGGCTTGCAAAGTAGCCATGGTGGCGTTGGAAGTAATTAAAGATGAAAAATTGGTTGAAAAATCAGAATACTTAGGGAAAATATTCCGCGAAGAAATGCAATCCGTGAAAAGCGATATGATTGAATTGGTGCGCGGAAAAGGTTTGATGAACGCTATCATCATTCGTCCCCACAACGGAAAAACAGCATGGGATGTGTGCTTGAAAATGAAAGAATTAGGCGTGCTTGCGAAACCTACACACGGACATATCATTCGTTTTACGCCTCCTTTGGTGATCACAGAAGAGCAACTTCGCGAAGCCATCGAACTGATTAAAAAAGCAATTTTATCGTTTGAATAGTAAATCAGTGGTTAGTGATTAGTGGTTAGTGGTTATTCTCTTTAACAAAAACATTATCACTAACCACTAATTATTAACCACTAACCACTAATCACTAACCACTAAATGGACTCATTTGAAAATTCTGAATTAGTAAACGATTTTATCAATAGTATTGATAATGGCGTGTCCCAGTATTTCGATTCTATGGAAATGGAAATGATTATTGAGGAACTGATGCGCGGTTTCAATTTTAAATACCTTGACTTGGCTATTGAGCATGCCATAATGCAATTTCCGAATGAGTCGCAATTTCGCATTTACCGTGCGAAAAAATATATTCTTGAATTTCAAATGGAA
>WQWP01000053.1 GCA_009787485.1 Lentimicrobiaceae bacterium
ATCGGGCTTGAGGTGTTGTTGATCAACACTTCATCAATTTCATCATCGTCCACCCGAGCGTTTGCTACCGGTAAAATTCCCGGCATAGCTACCCGCATCCAGCCGTAAGTAACTCCGGTGGTGGCGCTCGTGGGAGAATAATACACATTGTCGCCCGAACAGATGGTTCCCAAATCAACGGAGGAGGTCAAGGTGGCAATGATTCCCGCTATCTGTACAACTACATTAAACTCGCAAGTATCTGTTAACAAGCCGAAGAAAGCGATCCCTTTCACATGAGTGGTCGCTCCGGCGGTAAATTGCACGCCCTGCAAGGTAGCGCCTGTTCCTCTAATTACTGTTGTATTATTAAGGATGTACTTAACACTGTCGAATGCCACGCCCGCAACAGGCACAAGGTTCCATGTATTGTCCAAATGGGTGTAATAGCCCACCTCACAGCCATCTTCCGTCGCTGTTTTGTCGGTATCATCACACTCTATCAATTTACACACATCTATGGTATATTTGCCTGAAAAATTGCTGGTTACGTTGCCACAATCGCCGGTTACTACTACATAGTAGTAATAATCTCCTGCCGGCAAGTCGCTTGGCGGCGTATAAGTTGCGCTGTTTCCTCCAACTGCTACAGGAGGTGGGGTTGTGGTGCTAACCGCCGTATTTCTGTACCACTGGTAAGACAATCCTGCGCCGGTGGCGGTTACGCTCAACTGGTTGAAGTTGCCCGTGTTGTAGCATTTGTCATCATCGCCGGTGTTGGGATGCGCCGTTATTACCGTTGTTGGTTTAATGGTGTGTCTGCCCGAAACATTGCTGGTATCTTTTCCGCAGTCGCCGGTTACCACAACATAATAGTAATAATCTCCGGCGGTTGAATCGCTGGGCGGTGTATAGGCTGCAGTTGTAGCGCCCGTTAATAGTGTGCCGCCCGTTTTAGCAGCAGAGGTGTTTATATACCACTGATAGTTTAAATTATCTCCGGTGGCAGTTACGCTCAACGGTGGGAAATTGGTAGTGTTGTAGCACAAAGCGGTGGGAATAGCAGGATCAGGATGCGCCATTACTTTGGTTGCCGGTTTCACCGTATGCTTGCCCGAAAAATCGCTCGTTTCCACGCCGCAATCTCCTGTTACCACTACATAATAGTAATAATCTCCGGCAGGCAAATTGCTCGACGGCGTAAAAGTAGTACCCGTTGAGTCGGTTTGCGTTGCCCCTGATGTGGATGCAGATCCATTGGTGTACCACCTATAGCGTAGATTGTATCCGGTGGCGGTTACGCTCAACTGCGGGAAATTGCCCGTGTTGAAACACAAAATCTCTAGAGCAGGGCTGGGGGGTGCGGTTATTACCGTTGTTGGTTTAATAATATGTTCCCATATATGGCTTGCTGCCGTTCCACATTCTGAAGATACGATGCAGTAATAGTAATAGGTTCCCGGGGTTAAATTGTTGGGCGGCGTTAAGGTTGTACCTATTGAGTCGGTAATGAGTGTGCCTCCTGTTGTGGATGGCGATGCGTTGCTATACCACTGATAGCTTAGCGTTAACCCCACTCCGGCGGCAGTTATGCTCAACTGCGGGAATAGATCCGTGTTGTGGCATACCGTTCTTGGTTCGGCAGCGGTTTGCGCCGTTATAGACGGACCCGGTTTCACCGTATGCTTGTCAGAAAAATCGCTCGTTTCCACGCCGCAATCTCCTGTTACCACTACATAATAGTAATAATCTCCAGGATCCAAGTCGCTCGATGGCGTATAAGATGCACTGTTTCCTCCAACTGCTACAGGGGCTGGTGTTGTGGTGCTGAGTGCGGTGTTTCTGTACCACTGATACGATAGCCCTACACCGGTGGCGGTTATGCTCAACTGCGGGAAATCAGCCTCGTTTCTGCATAGAGGAGTTGGATTTGTTGAAGCAGGATCCGTTATTGTTGTTGTTGGTTTGATAACATGCTCTCCTGAAACATTGCTTGTGAGAGGCCCGCAATCGGAAGTTACTACTACATAATAGTAATAGGTTCCCGGCGTTGAGTCGTTGGGCGGAGAATAGCTGCTGCTATTAGCGCCCGATAGCGCCGTGCCTCCCGTGTTATCGTTGGTGGTGTTGATATACCACTGATACTCTAAATTAACTCCGGTGGCGGTGATGCTCAACTGCGGAAAACTGCCCACCCCGTAGCACAAGGCTCGCGAACTAACAGAGGGGTGTGTAATCTCAAGAGCCGGCTTTATAGTATGCTTGCCCGAAAAATCGCTCGTATCCTTGCCGCAATCGCCTGTTATTACGCAGAAAAAGTAGTACTCTCCCACATTAACGTTGCTCGGCGGGGAAAAGGTTGCACTGTTTTCTCCAACGGCTACAGGAGTTGGTGTTGTGGTAGAGTTTGTTGTGTTTCTGTACCATTGATAGCTCAGGTTGTTGCCAAGAGTGGTTATGTTCAGTGGCGGGAAATTGCCGGTATCGTAGCACTTCGAAATGAGCGTATCGGGAGCTATACCGGTAATTTTCGTTTCCAAAATATCTATTCGCAGCGTATCAAGTATATAGTTTTCGCAACCCTCGGCATCTTCGTAGCTCACGGCCAATTTTCCTGTGCCCCAGGTATTCCACTCTACTTCAACCTCGTTTGTGCCGGCTCCATTAATGATGTTTCCGCCTGTAATTTGCCAGTTGTAGTTTTCCCAGCCCGGTTGTGTGGTGTAGGTATGCGTGGTGGTGGCATCAATACAAAACGGCGTAGCATCACCGGTAATGGTTGGGCGGGGTGGTCCCGTAACAAGGATGGGGAGCTTGCCGATGCTGTCTGAAACACAGCCTGAGCGCTCAACATCTAATGTAATCAGGTAATTGCCGGCTTCCATCCATTTCACCGAAACGGAGGGCGAGATGAGCGTACCTCCTCCCGTAACCACTCTTTCCCCTGTAGTTCCTGTAACCACCCACTCATAACGGTGAATGGTACCGGCAGGCGCATTGTACGTTACTTCCGTATTCACACACACCGAATCCAAGCCTGTAATTACCGGTGGCGGCGGTGGCGGCGGAACGGTAATATCGTAAGAGGTTTCTACAGTACAATTATTTGCGTCTGAGTAGGATACTTTCACTATGCCGCGGTTTGGGAAAAATGCACTGATACTGTCCCAGCGCACCTCTATAGAGTCTGTTCCGGCAAGCGCAGTGAGCGCGGTGCCACGTTCAACCGTCCATTGGTAGTTGGAGTAGCCCGGCTCAGTTCGATATACTATGCTGTCTTTAAAGCAGAAGCCTGTTGCTTCGCCGCTAATAGTTGGAGTTGGAGGCGTATAAACAACTACGGCAATGGTAGTGTCTCGTTCGCAGCCATCGGTACTTACTACTTTCAACGTGATCAGGTCTCCGTTACTTAAAGGCGTGCTATTTGAAGGGTTGTATAAAGGCACATTATTTGAAGGCAATCTCGGATTTTTAATGGTATCGAAAAGTTCGCCGTTTCTGTACCAATACCATTGTTGGGTATTGGAATACTTTTCAGAAGCAACACCGCCCACGGTACTGAGGTTGGTAAATATTGTGGTATCTCCAGGGCACACTTCCGTTGCGCTAAATTTTGCAACCACTTCGGGAAACATTCTGATGATGACCGGTACAAAGCCAAAATCATCTTCCTGCCCCATGTAGTTGCCCAAGTCGTAGAAAGCATGGATATAAAATGTTGTATCTTTTTGAATCTTTGGCGTATAGGTATATGTACCTATTCCCAATTCAGATGCCGTACTTCCGGTTTCATCAGAACACCAAACAGGGGTAACGCCCGTACAGGCAAAGGAGAGCGTGAGCGGCATGTTCAAACACGCGCGGTAATCCTCCGTATCAGCGTTGAGCAGGAGCAGGAGCACCACTCCGCTACCGATACTGATGGGCATAGCGCCACATTCACTGCTAAAATTTTCGTGTGTAACCACCTGGCATGTTACCTCGCGGCGGGGTTTCGAGCAGTCGTAAGTAGCAGGCGGGGTGTATTTCACCGGTATATAATAAATAAATGTAGAATCGGATTTGTTGTCGGGAAGAGGTGGTGCAAGCAGCGCATTGAGTTCATCAATGGGCATAAAGAGTTCATAGTTAACGTATCCAAAAGGATCCACCGGAGAAACATCGTTAATGGCAACTATAAAGCCCCCAAACTCCTCGCAAATAATGTCACCGTCCACTACCAAATCTGCCGGTAAGGTTAATCGTATATAATCGGCAGCATTAATGTGTTCATCTAATCCTGTAAGTTTTTTAAATTCAACCCTCAATGTATCGTAAAGTTTGTCGGGAGTAAAAGCCGATTTGGTAGAGAACATCACATTGGTTAAATTTACCTCAAAAGTATAATCGGTAAACACATCGGTATAAATGCTTCCGGTAGAATAGAGCATTCCATTGTCTTCTGCGGGGTCTCCGCACGCTTTCTTTCCGAAGAAGTTTCCGTGGAAGCGCAATCCCGTCATGTCTGTTTCGCAGGTAGGAACGAACGGGATACGGATATTTACCACGCGGTCGGCATCAGGAAAGAGTGCATGGTCGGCTGCCCAGCCGGGTAGCATTATTTCATCTACTTCCAGCAAGTCTTTGAGCCAGATGGTATCGGTGCGTGTGATTTCCCAATCATCGGAATCTTCACCGATAGAGGCGGTTAGCCTGTCGAGTATGGCTTGTGGAATGGGCTGGAAACCACTTCCTTGCGGATATTCAAACTGTGCCACTCCAAAAGCAGTTGTATCCACATACACCTGCCCTTTGGGAACGGTAATTACCACGTAGGGCTCACTGAGCGCCCCTTGCGATACCCTTCCATTGATCACATAATCTACCGTATAAAGATGCATATAATGCAAATAGCCATCCAGAGCCGGATTGGGGTTGGGAATATCCAGGTTAATATAACCGGCAACCCTTACTTTCGGCGTCATCACATCCAAGATCGTATATTGATGTCTTCCTCTAAAGCAGCGGGGCACATCATCAATGGTATTCTTGATATAGGTTGAAAAATCGGGATCATCCAACGAATTGAAAACCGTATAAAGAGCCAAAGTATCATTAGCACAGTGCGCTTTTTCTTTATAGGAGAAGAACAAACTGTAGTTCAATATTTGTGAAGGAGCCATATCGCCAACCGGCAGCCAGCAGTTGTCTAACCCTTCTCCCCAAATTGTATCACTACCCCGAACAAGATAGGCATTTTCAACATTTCCTTTCAGATAGAGCCATGTGTCTTCTAAAACCGTACTGTTGGAATAGTTTTGTACGCTTACGGAAGATAATGAGAGGAGCTGGCTGGCAACCTGCACGCTGGAAACAAGAGACCCTAAGTGCAATGCGGGACCGGTATAAATTAAATTTGCTGCCATTGCTGCGTAAGACTGCCTTTGTCCCAAAAAGTTGGTATAATACATGGTTGCGGTAATACTACTGCTACCTGAAGCCGGCGTAGCAACCAAACTCTCAAAATAATAATAGGCGCCGGAAGCCCCATCGCCAAACATATATTTTCCGGTAGGTACACCCTGATATAATATTCGTCCGGTAGAGGATTCGTAAGTATAATCGGGATCACTTTCATCAAAATCATAGTCCAAATAGGGCGCTAAATAAACCGTGTAAGTAACCGCATGGGTGGTATAATTTTCCACTACTTTGTCAGGTTTCACCACCAAAGAGTTGGGAATAGACGTATTAGTATTAGGAAATAAATAAGGCCGTATAATAATATTGTCATTTTCAACATAATAACCTGCCGGAGCTACAATCACTATACTGTCTAATTTGTGGCGATGGCGCACTTCATAGTTCCAAGCCGGAGGTTCATCTCCGGCATAGCTATTTCTTGTATAAGTGCCGGGTTGGTTTTGCGCGCAAACATTGCCAAAATAAAATTCAGGAGAGGAACTAGCACGCAGAAGCGCCAGGTCTGCAAATGCCATTTTAATATTTTTCGAAGGATCGTAACTGTCTTCCGGCTTACAATCTACCAGGGGTGTGGTTAAAATACCGTAAGTTTTGGCAAATATGGAACCGCGAATAGCGAAGTTAGTATTATCTGATCCAACACCCAACCGGCAATAGAACGGCACCCGCATATAGCAACTGTCGCCGCCTTGCAGCCGGTTATCAATAGTTTTTCCATCGTAATAAACCACTATGGAATCCACGCTTGCCGCCAGCGGCATAACTTTCAGCGGTAATGTAATTACGTTTCGGGCTCCGGCTTCCCATCGTACTATTTCAATCGTTGCCTCCTCCACAAAAGGCACAGTATGCCCGTTGCTGCCCCAAAAATATTGTCTGGTAGCGGCTAAGGCGCCACCCGTTTCATATCTTAATATGCTAACGAGCGTGTCGTAATAGGTGGTTGGAGTTCCACTTACCACGCCTTGCAGAAAATAGTAGCCGGTGTCGCCTTGCGAGAAATGCCAGTGACTCATTTCATTGTCAAGGGCTGGCGAGCCATCATCCGGCGCATGGTTATTGTTGCTGTCTTTTAAGCCGCGCGTATAACGATACACCCCAAGGGTATCTGTTACAAAAGCGGGCTCTAAACAGTTTAACTCTACCAAACTGTGTGTTTTTGTTGTTTTGTTAAATCGGGCGCGGCAATCAGACAGGTCGCCGCTAATCCAATCCGCCCATATTTGCACTGTATCAACGATAAAGCATTCATCCGGCGGGCAAGGTCCGGGCTTTAATTGCACATTCAGGAGGCCTGTTATGTTATTAAAATATTTTACGGAATAGAGTTTGTATCCGTCTGTTAAGCCGTGATAAATACCGGTATCGGTATTAGCTGCCGACAGGGCGATTGGCACGCCGGTTGTTTCATTTACAAAGTACATCGCAGCATTAACATTTTCTCCGGCGGGAATATCCAAATCTAACCATGCGGGGATTTTGATAAAAAATTCGGCATAACGTGGGCCTGTCGGGAAGGAACCTGTTGGATTGTCGGTAGCAGTCGTATTATTGCTCCCTGTATTGGCTTTATTGGAATAAGTATAGGTTACGCCCGGTCGTACGGTCATCTTTTCTTGCGCAGGAGCATAAAATCTCGGCTTGGAAAACGAATAAGTATTAGCATCTGAGGCCCACTGTATTGTATGATTGCAGGAATTACCGGAGGTTATGTTTTGATGTCGCAAAGTGAAATGATTATTGGTAGGACTGGTAGATTGAAATGTTGTTCTATCTCTATTAGATGCAAGATTCCATGCAGGATTACCTCTGGAAACATATTCCACTTCAATTTTAGCGCCGGCAGGGAGTTGCCTGCTGTTACTGATGGGCAAGCTAATTATAGCATAAACGGCTTTGCCATGTAATATAGGGTCATATAAGGTTGAATTGGTTGGGAAAATATAACTAGCAATGCCCGAAACAAGACTCCCCGGTATTTTTTCAACCGGAATAACGATACTGTCGGCAGTATTAGCGGCATTACGCACAGTAACACGAAAATAAACCTGCGATGTATCAATGTAAGCACAATGACTCAAATCGTTGTCTAAACCATCTCCACCGACGGTTGTTATACCGGTTCTGAAATTGAATGAGGCAGTTGGTTGATTATTTCCATTCGTAAAAACAAATGAGCAATAGTTTTCGGAGCCATCCCAACAGTAGTAGTTAATATTGTTGCTGTGCGGATCCGGTGGCACATCTACAACGGCAGGGTCGGGGTCGAAACGGGAAATAGTGCGCAAATGAGCAACATTCGTAGAAGTACTGTATGTTGGTATATCCCCATCGGATGAAACTTGTAACTCTAAAATAGCGGTTGTCCATTCCGTGCAGTAGGTGGTAGCCGATATAGTACCCCCCGGGGTAGCTAAGGTGGTGCCCAAACTGCTTCTGATAGCGGTGGGTATTTCGCGGTTACAGCCGAGGTTGGTGGAGGCGTTAAAGGTCAATTTCCGGTCGGTTGCGTCAATTCTTCCTTCCAAGAGCGACTGGGGTAACTGTATGTAAACGTATTGACTTGCATTGCCGGCGGCATACCGCCAACGCACGCCGGGGTTCGTATTAGCCGTTCCATTGCCGGCAATAACGGGCAATAGTACGCCATCTAATTTGAAACTGTCAAGCGCAATAATGGAACTGTTGTAAGGTCCTAATGTAATCAATGTGGAGTTTGAGTAGCCGCTTTCGGCATTAATATTGAGGGTAATTTTTTGAACATCGTAAATACTGTCAAATATTGTTGTTCTTCCGCCTTCAGGTATCAGCCTCAGTACGGGGTTTAGCACGCGGGCATTTGCATCTCGCCGGTAGCCGAGGTAAACGCCGTAGTTAGAGCAGAGGATATACACGTCGTATATTCCGGGGGTAGCAGGATTTGCATTACAGGTTGCGCGGATCATTACTTTCATTACCAACGAGTCGCCCACTCTAAGGGCATTATCAGCAGTTCCGGGGCTACCTCCTATATAGTTAATGGTTGCTTTTCGGCAGTCGCCCACACCGGCTACGTTCACTGTTGTAATAGTAGGGTTTGCGCTGCTGAAGCGGGCACGAGGAGTTAGTTCGGGTTGGTCTGCGAGCATGGAGTTTCGGGTTGGAGTTCCGGTGCCATCGGCGTTAGGACCGGCAAACTCAAATCCTATTGGCAAAACAATCTCAACTCTAACATTTTCCATATCCACATCCTCTAACTTTGCATTGATATAAAGCGTATCTACATCGCCCATAATAACCATGGGTTCTGTAATTTGCCGTGGAGCTTTATTGGGCTCATCGCTCCATACTAACCGCGGTTGCGCCTTTGTAGTAAAAAACGCTCCTCCCCAAAAAAACAGCAGGAACAAGCAGAAAAAAGAAAAAGATCTTTTGAAAAATAAAAATTTTGACTTCATATTATAAAAATTTAATTGATAATTATTTTAGTGGTTAGTGGGTAGTGGGTAGTGGTTAGTGGTTAGTGGGTAGTGGTTAGTGGTTAGTGGTTAGTGATTAGTGATTAGTGATTAGTGGTTAGTGGTTAGTGGGTAGTGGGTAGTGGGTAGTGGGTAGTGGGTAGTGGGTAGTGGGTAGTGATTAGTGGTTAGTGGTTAACGGTTAATGAGGAATGAATGTGTTTCATTGCCGTTGGCTTCAGCCAATAGTTCATTGCCGTTGGCTTCAGCCAATAGTTCATTGCCGTTGGCTTCAGCCAACGGTTCAAAGAAAAAGCAACAATATCTGCTGCTAAAAAAGGTTGAGGGTATGTTGTAGTTTCTTGAAAAACTATATTTTTCGCGCGCGCTTATATATAATGTAGGGGCGAGGTGTGTGTGTGTGTGTGTGTGTGTGTGTGTGTGTGTGTTACACAAATATTTGAGAAAATCAAGTTATTTTGGAAAAAGTTTTCAACAAAATTCACAACTATATTCGCAACAAAATTATATAAATACACTGTTTTCGGTTATTTTTTAAAATGAACCGGCGAAAATACACTTTTTCGGATATTTTTTTTAGACTGCGAGGAAAATTGGCTGAGTATTTTGTCGTTTTCAAAAAACCTCAACAGTCTGCTCCTTTTTCATCGACTTTATGTAGTAATTCGGACTCACTCCTGTAATCTCCTTAAACGCATCATAAAAAACACTTCGGGATTTGTAGCCCACTTTTTCCGAAACATACTCAATAGTGTATTTTTCGGCATCAGGCTCCATGAAAAATCGTTGCGCATCGCGAATCCTGTAACTGTTCACAAAAGCCCTGTAGTTTTTGTAAGGGCTGTTTTTGATGGCTTGGGAAATATAAGTGTGATTGGATTGGGTTAATGAAGCAAGCTTATCAACACTTAACGAAGAATCGCAATAAACGGCGGGGTCTTCCATAGCGGTTAAAATTCTATCCATAAGCTCGTCGAAAGTATTGAAAGTATTTGCGCTTTTCTTATCTTCTTCCGATGGTTTTTTTTCAAGTTTAATAAGTTTAACATTCTTTTCAAACAATACTTTATGGGCTGCTTTTAGTTTATTGTTTTGGTAAATGATAATGAACAATACGATAACCAGCGCCAACAGGGCAATCATAATAATACGCTGAATGATTTTTTGATAACGAATGGTGTGGCCTTTAATTTGCTGGTCAACAAGAAGTTCTTCTATTTGCTGGTTGGTTTTTGAAATTTCATACCCTCGCTGCATTTGATTGATGTCGCCAAATATTTCAGCATTATAAATGGAGTCTTTCAACTGAATATAAGTCGTATAAAATTTTAAAGATTCCTTGTATCTCCCTTTCGATTTCTCTATTTCCGATAAAGTAAGATAGTTGCTCGACAGCGTCTTTAAAAAGTTGTTTTCCGAAGCAATTTTATTCGACAAATTAATGTAATAGAGCGCGGAATCTATTTTTTTTACTTCAAAAAACAGCTTGCCGATATCCGATAAAAAGCTGGCTTCCTTGTCAATTTCATTATTTTTTCTTGAATTATATAAAGACAAATGATAATAGTAAAATGCTGAATCATACTGTTTTTTGTTTTGATAATAGGAGGCAAAATTGTTCAATATGCCGGCTAAAAAAGCATCGTTGTGCCGTTTACTTATTTGATATGCCTTGGTAACATAGTAAAAAGAGCTGTCTAAGTTGCCGTTCACAATTTCGTTGGCTCCCAAATTATTCAATATAAGCGCAATGCCTGCGCTGTCGCTACAAAGCTCCAATGCCTTTAAATAGTATTCCTTAGTCATATCATATTGATGGAGATGATAATAAACAACTCCGATATTCAAATATATCCCCGGTTTATAGGAAGCTAAATTGTATTTTTCACAAAGATGCAACGCTTTCATAAAATAATCGTAAGCCGTGCGGTAATCTGAAAAAGACAAGTGCATATTAGCCAATTTGTTATAAGATACGAACAACTCTTCTTTTTGTTCATTGCCGTTTTGAGACGACGCATTATTTGATTCTTGCCCAAAAATTATAAGGGGGCAAAACAGGCAAAAAATTAGTATTTTTCTTAACATATTGAAATTAGCTTAGTTAATAGCAGTAATAATCGTTAAAAAATCAGGATACGACTTTTCTACGCACTCCGGATGTTGAATATCCACTTTTCCAAAATTTCTAAATAACGACCACGCCATCACAAAGCGATGGTCGTTGTACGAATCGAAGTGAAATGTTTTAGGCAATTCATTCGTTCGTTTATGAATGGTAATCGCATCTTCCGAGTGTTGATCTATCGCCGTAAATTTCGATAACTCATTCACCATAATATCCAAACGATTCGATTCTTTCAGGTTTAGATTTTTCAATCCTGACATCGTTAGCTCAAAAGGGTAGCAAACAGACAGAACGGCCAAAACCATCGCTACATCAGGAGTTTGCGCTACGTCAATTTGTTGCTTTGCAATTTTGATGTGGCGAACGTGCTTTATTTCAATGCCATATTCGTTTTCGGTAAAATGGATGCCCCATTTTTTAAAGTATTTTGCCACGTTAGCATCTCCCTGTAGGTTGTCGAAGTGTAGGTTTTTTAGAAAGTAGTGGGCGTTGGGGTAGAGTAGTGCGTTGGCGAGCCAGAAAATGGCGGCGCTCCAATCGGATAACGTAGGGGCAAGGCGCGCCTTGCCCCTACCATGCACGATGGTTTCGGTCATTTTGATGTAGGGGTTTCTATATAAACTACCCCGTCCGGCTGCGCCGGACACCCCTTCAAAATTTGAAGGGGATATTATTTCGTCTCCTTCGTGCTTTCGTGCCTTCTCCTTTTCTCCTTTCTCCTTTTCTCCCTTTATCATCAACAACGCCGAAACATACTGCGAGGTCTCCGCCGTATCTACATCAAAATCATTAATCTGCAACTCCTCCCCTTCAATCCGCCAGCCCAAATCTGTTTTTTCAATATCTGCACCATGTTCATTTAAAAAAATAACTAACGGCAAGATCGGCCTTTGCAGCAAGCGCGGCGTTCCCCTTAGTAGCCATGTTCCGGGCGTGGTGGCAAGCAGTGGCATTAAAAAACGGTATGCTGCTCCACAATCTTGAATATCGATAATGCACTCCTCTCCTACCCTGTTTTTCTTTTGTAGATCAATAGTTTTTAAAGCGTTGTAAACAATTTGAATGTCGTTCGGGTCATTTTCAAAAACCGGAAGCAAAGTTCCGGTTTTAAGATAATGTACTATTAAACATCGTATTACAATGCTCTTAGAGCGGGGAAGAGAAATGTGAATCGGCAAAGACATCGAATCGCATCTTATTCTAATCCCAACACTTTAAGTCCTTGATGAAAACGAATGTCTCTGGGAATACCGGCACTATTAATTCTGTCTAAATCAGCCTGTAAAGTTTCGGTAATTCCGCCATGCTCATTGCGAAACTGTTGGGCAAATTCAAAATCGCCGGTACCTTGGGTTATAATGATTAACTTTGCCCAATCGTTCATGGCTTGGTAGGCTTTATCAAAATCAATTACAAACTGCCCTTTTTCGTCGCGTTCAAACGCGCCTTCTTTTTCAAAATAGTTGAAACACATCATATTTGCTTTTCCGTGCGAGCTTGCGGCGCCGAAACGTACCGAGCGCAAAATACCGGCAATATAAGTCGTCATCGCATCTTCGGGCGTGATGTTTGTAATCTCTCCCATTTCAATCAGTTTAATTACCATAAACAAACCCAGGATATCGGCTTTGGCTTCCTCCCAAGAGGTTTTTTCAGTACCTAAAGCTTTGTCCACGCTTCCTTTACCATTGATAGTCTGTTTGATGCCAATTCCGTGCGCTACTTCATGGAAAGTTACATTCCAAAAGAATGCATCGAAATTCAAATTTCCTTGTTGCGCAGGCGTGATAATAAGCTCGCCTATAGGCATTAAAATTTTGTCGAATTTAGCTTCCATGCTGTTGCGCAATTGCAGGCGGCGTGTACCTTTAGCCGCAGCCACGCGGTTGTCGTTAGGCAAATTAATTGCAATGGTTTTGCTGCCGGCGTTACAATCACCGGCGTAATATAAAGCATTATAAACATTTAAGTCGGAAGATGTTCCGGGAACAAATGTTTTATATTTTGCTTCGCAAGGCAGTTCTTTTTGTAAGGCAGGAAGCATAGAGACAAATTTCTCCAAATCTTTGCTGCGCGCCTCATCTTTCACTAACACAAATGCTTCATAAGAAGTTTTCAGTTCTAAAAATTTATCATCGTAATTTTCAATGGGTCCGAAAATAAAATCTAATTTGCTGTCTTTCATGTCCATCCATGCCATATCGCTGGCAAAATAGTCATCGGTTTGCAACGCTTTTTTGCGCTCAATCAAATAATTTTTCAGTCCGCGATCTTCTGCCAACTCAATAGCTTGATCTAACAATTCATATACTTTTTCCAACCCTTCTCTGTACTCCTCTCTGTACCAAACTGTTTTCAAACTTCCGTCTTCATTGCGCCGCAGTACAGTATAGTGACTTTCTTTATCCGGATCGCCAAACGCCTTAAACTCTTCCATCGTAATGTCTTCCGGATAATATTGAGCGCCCAACGGTTTTTCTCCGAATCCGGACACAAAAGGTTTATTGTCGGCTAATCTTTCCCATGGACCATAGTTTATGTTTGCAAAATCCAAAGCGTAAGGGTCGGCAATCGTGTCTAAAATAGTTCGTTCACCAAACGTTTGCAGCCAAAACAGGTGATCCATAATGTCGGCAATCCGGATAAAAATGGGAATTAATTGTAGCTCTTTTTCAGAAAGTTGCGCCATAAGCTCGGGGGCACTTAATGTAACGTATGCAAATTCTGCTACCTTTCTTTGCATTTCGGTTTGTTCTGTCATTTTGTTTTGTTTTGAATTACATGCGGAAAAGCAAAGCACAATTCCTAAAATGGATACAAGAAGAAATAATTTTTTTTTCATGAGGTTTTTGTTTTGGTTAATATTTAAAATGATTAATTATCATTACTAAAAAACTCCGTTACTTTTTTTTCATTTAGCGTAATGAAGTTTGTTTTATGCACGATGTTTCCATGGTCGGAGAACAATAATACGGGCATCCGGCCGCCTGTTATTGCCAGGAAACTATCTGCTCGAAATGTAGTGTATTCCGGAACCGGTACTCTTTGTTCGGAGAAAAAGTTGTGTATAAGGCTATCCGGTGTTCCTGCCCAAAATATCGCTTTTGCGTGACCTTCAGGTAGTTGATTGTTTTTCAATATCAAATGTAATTTCAACGCTGCGCGTTTGCAAAATCTACAACCTACAGAATACATGCAAATGATTTGTTTTCCATCGGTAAATTCTTGTTCCTTATCACTATTTTGCAAGGCAGATTCATACATCGGAAAATCTATTTGTATTTTTTCTTTATGCACCATCGTGTATAAATAATTGGGCGCATTGATGATCATAAAAATAGCAAATGCAACTATGCTTAAGGCGGTTACCACCCATATTTTCCATTTTTTATGAGTATAAAATTTAGGAGAAACAAATACCAAACAAAGTAACAAAACCATGTTTTTAATGATAGATTCCGTACGATTCAGCACGATGGCATCTCCAAAGCAATGGCAGTGTGTAATATCCACATCAAAAAAGTAAGGCAAAGTGAACAAATACAAGGTAAATCCTGTTAGAAAAAATAGTGCAGCATAATAAGCCGTCCGCGCGCAAAGATTGAAAATGAGCATGGTGCCCAATACCAATTCTGCTGTGATGAGCAAGCGGGTTAAGGTTTCAGTTACAGAAATGGAGAATAGATTGTGCTCGAAAACGTACAAATCGAATATATCAATGGAAATGTATTTTAATATGGCGGATGCTACGAATACCAAACCTACGAAGATTCGGAGAATAAGGGATATGAATTTGTTGTGGATGTTCATATTGGAAATTAGGGGGCGAAAATAATAAAAAAAGCGACCCTTGCAAGTCGCTTTTTTTGTGCTACCTCAGCGTCATTTATTCCGCTACCGCCACGGAAACGTAAGATTTTCCGCCTGCTTTCTTTTTAAACTGCACCGTACCGTCCACCAATGCAAACAGGGTATGATCTTTGCCCATGCCTACATTGATGCCTGCGTTGTGCACAGTTCCGCGTTGGCGAATGATGATGTTGCCGGCTTTCGCGGCTTGTCCGCCATAAATTTTAACGCCTAATCGTTTACTTTCGGATTCACGACCGTTCTGTGAACTTCCGACACCTTTCTTATGTGCCATACATTTTTATTTTTAATCGTTAATAATCAGGTTAAATAATAATGTCATCAATTTTAATGGAGGTCAAATACTGACGATGTCCATTCATTTTTTGATAACCTTTTCTCTTTTTCTTCTTGAAAACAAGAACTTTGTCACCTTTAAGGTGGTGAAGGACGGTGGCGGTTACTGATGCACCTTTTACGGTGGGGGCTCCGACTTTTACTTTACCGTCATTATCAACAAGCATCACGCGGTCGAAGCTAACTTGCGACCCCTCTTCAGCTTTGAGGCGATGAACAAAGAGTTTCATCTCTTTTTCAATCTTAAACTGTTGCCCTGCTATTTCTA
>WQWP01000054.1 GCA_009787485.1 Lentimicrobiaceae bacterium
CGCCACAAAAATACCTGCATCCGTAGTTCCTAACGGGTAGTGGATATTTTCCGTAAAGTTGCTTGAAGATGCCTGAATGCTATGGTAAGTATTGTCGCTTTCATGTCTGAATTTTACCATATCTTTCCGATATTGAACACCTGATACGGTTAATGTATTACTCGAGTTGTTATTTGTTGAGCCATAATAACGTCCTGTCCAATACAATCCGGCAAATACTACTTGTGAACAATCGGGATTTGCAGCGCCGTTTTCGGTAGAGAATTGCAACGTAGCGGAAGAGGAATTGAGCAAAGTTGGATAGCTTGCATTGTCAATGTTCACATACCGCATATTTACGTTATTATTATTGGCGTTGTCATTATAACTCACCAATGTTATGTTCGTATTTCCAATTATGGTAAAATCGCCCCTGATATTGTAAATCGGTTGATTTCCTGCCGCGGGCGACGTTCGGGGTGTCATGGGAACAGGCAAACTTGCCTGAGCATTTACTGTGTATGGAAGCAAAATGATAAAACCCAGCATCAAAAAAGCGAAAAGCTTTTGGTTAATTTGCTGAATAGATTTGACAAAATTGTAAAAAACACTCATAATTATTGCTATTAATTATTAATACTAAAGTTAACTTATGGACAAACGATTACATGTTTTTCCATTTATTGAAGTGCGAAGTAACAAAAAAAATACAAATAGCGTATTTTTGTTTAAATTTTTACTAACATTCGGGTTATATTAACGAATTTGGATTGTTTACAAATGGTATTTATGATAGGCTAATAGTGGTGGTGCATTAATTTTTAGCAAATCGTTAAAGAGAGATGATAGATGGTGCAACGCCGCAAGGCGTTCAATTGGTAATAACCCCGAGCTGCGCCTTCGGCTTGCACGGGGTTATTACTTGTTAATCGCCTTCGGCGATTTGCTTTCAAATCAATTTCTCAAAGAACGCTTGTATATATTTGTATTATAATTAATTATATGAATATTTTAAAAATTAACGCACCACTACTAATAGGCTAAAACAATTTAGGATCTACTTTGATGCGGAGAATACGCCATGTATTCTTCGCATTTTTGCGGAGAATAAACGGTGTATTCTCCGCAAAAATTATATTTTTGCAGAAAATTTATAGATATGGCAAAATACATTTATCAGCACGAAAATTGGACTAATTTTACTTGGAATGAACAAGAAATCAGCGAATTATACGGAGAAGTAAAATATTTGCAAGGAAAGTTGAGTGGCATAATGAGTACCATTGGTTTTTCACAAAAAGAAGAAACTTTGCTCAATACTTTTACTGCCGACATTTTGAAATCGTCGGAAATAGAAGGCGTATTATTAAATTTTGATCAGGTTCGCTCCTCTATTGCTCGCCGTTTAGGAATTGAAGTAGCGGGACTTGTTCTTTCGGCGAGAAATATTGACGGCATTGTTGAAATGATGCTTGATGCTACACAAAGATATGAGTTGCCACTTACCGAAGAACGTATGTTTGGGTGGCACTCTACGCTTTTTCCAACAGGTTATAGTAGTGGCTACAAAATTGATGTTGCTCGTTATCGCAGTGGAGAAATGCAAGTAGTTTCAGGAGCAATGGGAAAAGAAAAGGTACATTACGAAGCCATTAAACCTGATTTTGTAAAATCTGAAATGGACAAGTTTTTACACTGGTTTAATACAGATTTCAGCACCGATGCTATTATTAAAGCAGCGATTGCTCATTTTTGGTTTATTATAATCCACCCATTCGACGATGGCAATGGGCGTATCACAAGAACAATCAGCGACATGCAGTTGGCACGAGCCGAAAAAAGCACACAACGATTTTACAGTCTGTCGAGTCAAATACTTGTAGAAAAAAAACAATATTACGAAGTATTACAAAAAGTTCAACACAGCGATGGTGATATTACGGAGTGGTTACAGTTTTTCTTGATTTGTATGAAAAATGCTTTGCTTGCTTCAGAAAATACAACAGTACGAATTTTAGAAAAAGCAACATTTTGGGCAATTCACGAAAATACACCAATTAATGAAAGGCAGCGGCTTATAATCAACAAACTTTTTGACGATTTTCGGGGCAAACTCCAATCATCAAAATGGGCAAAAATCTGTAAGTGTTCGCAAGATACGGCAATTCGCGACATTAAAGATTTGATTGAGAAAGGCATTTTACAGCAAGAGCAACAAGGCGGGCGGAGTACAAATTATGAATTACACCCGCGAAATATCCGTTTTTAAACTAAACAAAAATTCTAACCCGCCGCCCTCTCTGTTTTTTGCACAAATGAAGCCTTTGTGAAAGGTGATGGCGTTTTTCACAATAGACAACCCTAAGCCGGAGCCGCCCGAATCGCGGGTGCGCCCCTCATTGATCCGGTAAAAACGCTCGAAAAGACGGTCTAAATGCGTTTCATCTAAAATGCCCACGCCATTATCGGAAAAAGAAAAATAACAGTATTGTTTATCCTGATTGCCCGTAATCTCTATTTTGATGTGCTCGCCCGCATAACGAAGGGCATTGTCGGCAAGATTGCGAAATATGGAATACAACAAGTTCTGATTGCCTTGAATAACTAAATTTTCAGGAATATCCCATTCCATTTCAACTCCTTTTTCTTGTAAAACAAGTTGCAGGTCTGCTTTTAATTCTATGAGTAACTGATTGATACAAACCGAAGTTATTTGAAACTTACTGGGAGCATCTTCTATTTTGGTAATCAATCCCATATCACGAATTAATTCCGATAATACAATGGTTTGATTGTAAGCTTGATTGATGAAATAATGTTCTTTTTCGGGGTCAAGCTGGGTCTCTAAAACGGTTTCTAAATAACCGCGAATGCTGGTAACGGGCGTGCGCAACTCATGCGCAATATTTCCGGTAATTTCCTGGCGGTATTTATGATCTCTGAACTGCCGCACCGATTTTTCAAAACTTTCAATTACCAAATGAATCAGCAGCAACATGACCAAAAACAAAGCGATCGTGAAATATAGCGTGAGCTGATTCGCTACCAATATTCCTGTTATAAACAGCGCGAAAATGAGAAAGATATAAAAAAACAGTTTGTGTTTAGTGCTTAATTTCATCCGTATCAAATTTATAGCCGTATCCTGAGCGATTTACAATCACCGCAGCGTATTCGCCCATTTTCTTACGTAAACGGGTAATGTGCACATCTACAGTTCTTTCTGTAATAAACGGGGTTTCATGCCAAACCACATCAATAATATCATCGCGGGATAAAATTTTATCCGGATTTTTGGCAAGGAACGTCAACAACTCAAATTCGGTTTTGGTAAGAATTACGCGATTGCCGTCAATCAAAAGCTCTTTCGCTTCAAGATCTATAACAATGTTTTTAAAGGTAATTTTTTGTGTGCTGCCGGCGGTTTCTGTATTTTTATCGTTAGGTTTCGCTCTTTTTACGATAGCTCTTACGCGGGCAATCACTTCTTTAACGGAGAACGGCTTTGAAATATAATCATCTCCACCCACCGAAAAACCGGTAAGCATATCGTTTTCCGTATCTTTTGCCGTAAGAAAAATAATAGGTATCGGATTGTGTTCCTTGCGCAATTTTTCTGCCATTTTATAACCCGACATGCCGCCCATCATCACATCGAGCAAAATTAAAGCGTGTTTAGAAGATAGCTTTTTCAACGCTTCTTCCGCAGAGTAAGCACATTCTACATGATAGCCTTCGTTGGTTAAATTAAATTCAAGAATTTCGCAAATATTGCGGTCATCATCTACAATAAGAATTTTATCTGACATAGTTTGTATTTTTGGCGGCAAAAGTATGTAAAAATTATGTCGAGGAGATTAAAAAAAGGTTACGAAAAAAATACGGTTTTATTGCGAGCAACGGGTTCCTTCTTCAAACAAATCAATATGTTAATTGATTGGAGTGAGATTGAGAAAGAAATAAAGAAAGTTTATAAGCGTGGACACAGCGTGGATGGTCGTCCGGCGTACAGTGGTTTGTTGCTTTTCAAGATGCTTCTTTTGGGTATCTGGTACGGTTTGAGCGATGAAAAAGTAGAAGAATCGGTTAATGACAGTTTGTCTATGATGCGTTTTTGCGATTTGGAAAAAGACAATGTGGTGCAAGAAAGGTCAGGAAAAAACGTGACGCAAATGTGTGTAGGCAGCGGGTCGGCGCGTTACTTTACCAATCAATCCGATTTATCCGTTCATTCAACTGCTTTATTTTGTCTATCAATTTGTTGAATGGCAATGATTTACCGTAAATCATTGTTCCTTGCATTGCTTCGTAATCGGTTTTCCAAAGGTCAATGATAGAGTTGGGCGGTATAATGTTTATTGTTTTGGGTGCAAGTGTCGAATAATCAAACCCATTCAAACCGATAAAGATACGGCGGTGTTCCACTACAGAATGATACAACTTTTTCTCTTTCAATGCTTCTTCTGCAATAATAGTATCCATTATTCTTTCCAAATCGTATAAATGGCGACTCATTCTTTCAGTACGTATAAATTTCTGAGGTTTAGCAAACTCCTCATGTAAAAGACAGATTTTTTCAATGAAAGTACGTTGCGGAACAACTGCACTTACATCAAACGGAGTATTTACAAACGGCATATTTGCAAAATCCTCATCAACAATTGATTGTAGTTTTACTGTTTGCAAGGGCTCGCTCATTGAGCGTCCGCTGACTTCAATTTTCACAACGGGTTTGATATAATCGTTGCTGTCGAACAGCGATTGGTAAACTACTTCAATAGTTTCAGGGTCGGTGGTAGTTATTGGCGTGATATTGACATTGACCGAAAAATGATTGGAATTTATGCCGCTGTTTTCCAATTGTTTTTTTACATCAAATTGCAACTTTTCCCTGACAAACTTACAAGCTGCGCGGCGCAATTTATTTCTAATGCTTGTATTTGTGCCTGTAAGATCAGGTTTCTCACGAGACACGGCAATGTCTATGTCTTCAGAAAAACGTTCAATTAAATTGTAGCATTTACTGAGCGAAGTTCCACCTTTGAATGATAGATGTTTGGCGTAAGGCAATGTGAACAATGCTTGTAAAACGGCTGTAACCCAAACATCTTTTTCTATTGCTTCGGCAGGAAGTTTTTTATGTATAACTGTTTGATTGATAATTTCAATTCTGTCTCTCTCTGAAAGTTTGAAAAATTTATTCATCGGTTTTGTTTTTTAGAGAGTTCAACAATATTTCAGCAATCCAATTTGGTGCGAGTTTTGAGTCGGATATGATTACTTCTTTACTTTCGTGCTGCAAAAGTTTATTTATGCGTTGTAATTCGTCAGAGCGCACATTGTCTTTCCCCATTTCTTTTAATGCAAAAACTACTAAAATCGTTATTTTGCCTTTGAATGAAAGGTTTTTGGCAATAGTTTTTTGAAATTTCACATTAACACCTGCAATTTTCAGTTCGCGAGCAGCTCCGTCTGTAAGAAAAACAAAACGCATTGGTACTTGAGTAGAAAGTCCAATTTTATTAAGTGCATACAAACCTGTTGGAACTATGCGTGATTTTTCGCGTTTTGCAATTTGTTTTACAACATCTTCCACAGACGGATAAACAATTCCTATCAGTTTACTAATTTTTGGATATAGATAGGTACCCGCAGCCAGCCGAACAATCATACCGTCTTTACATAGCCGAGATAATGACTGCCGAATGGCAAACTCTGTTCCCAAAAGAGAAAAATCTTTTGTGAAAATTATTTTTCCACGTCCTTTTTTCTTTATAGAAGTTTCTATTTGATTGTTAATTGATTGCATAAATAATTTACTGTTAATTTTGTTATGTTTTTAGCCAAAATTCGTGACAAATTTTACACTGCAAATGTCGTATTATTTTTTAAATAATAGCAGGCTTTAAATAAAGTAAAGTCCACGCTTCACGTGAACGTTTTACCCAAAGAAATATCAAATGAGTTTTGCCGGCAACTACGTGGAAAGACGTATTCGCAAGAATACCTTCTTCAAACAAATCAATATGTTAATTGATTGGAGTGAGATTGAGAAAGAAATAACCCCAAAAATCACAAGTAAACAAACAAAATTAAAAAAAAATAAGAAAAGACTTATTTTGCAAAGGTCTCAAAAAATAATTTTCACTGTTAAAAACAAAATCTTAAAATACTCCTTCACCGATTGATTCACAATAAATAGAAGATTTAACTGCAGTTTTTCCGGCATAATCTTTTCCACATATTGTTTTTCAGGATTTTCGGATTGTGCTAAAATGTTGTTTTCGTTTTTGTATGCAATTGAAGCATAATCGGTAATGCCCGGCCGCACATTTAAAACACGCTTTTGTTCATCATTATACAAATCAACATATTTGCGCACTTCCGGTCGTGGGCCTACTAAGCTCATGTCGCCTTTCAGCACGTTCCAAAGCTGCGGCAGTTCGTCGAGTTTGTATTGTCGTAAAAAATGACCCACTTTATTAATACGCTCATCTCTTGTGCCTACGGTGAGCAAGTTTTTTTTATCAGCCCCTTTGTGCATCGTGCGAAATTTAAAAAGGGTAAACTCCTTACCAAACTGCCCCACGCGCTTTTGCGCATAAAAAACACCCCCACGGGAGGTAAAAACAATGCACAATGCTGTGATTATGAAAAACGGGGTTAGGAGGATTAAGCCTAAAAGTGAGAGTATTATATCGAAAAAACGGATCATGTAGATTTTTTATTTAATGTTTGATAGCACCTCTTATCTCACACCTCTTACCTCAACCCCTGCCTCAATTTTCTTAATTAGCCCTTGCAAAACCTCCCCCGGTCCAAACTCTATAAACTGCGTAGCGCCGTTTTCTACCATGTTTTGAATAGTTTTCGTCCACAAAACGGGAGCAGTAAGTTGCAGTATCAGGTTTTTTTTGATCACCTCCGGATCGGTTTCCGGTTGTGCGGTATAGTTTTGATAAACAGGGCATATTGGGGTTTTGAAGTTGGTTTTTTCAATCGCTTGCGCCAGTTCTTCCTGTGCCGGCAACATGAGCGGCGAGTGGAATGCGCCTCCTACATTGAGCAAAAGCACCCGTTTGGCGCCTGCGGCTTTGAGCGCTTCGCCGGCAAGTTCCAAGCCTTTGAAAGTGCCGGAAATAGCCAGCTGCCCCGGGCAATTATAGTTGGCTGGCGCCACTACTTCATCAATCGTTTCGCAGATTACTTTTACCTGATCGTCGTCCATGCCCATTACAACTGCCATGCCGGAAGGGTTTAGCACACAAGCTTTTTGCATGGCGTTGGCGCGTTGGGATACCAAACGCAAACCATCTTCAAACGATAGGGCAGAAGCGGCAACCAACGCGCTAAACTCGCCTAAGGAGTGACCGGCAACCATGTTGGGAATCACGCCTTCATTGAGCATTTTACACGCAATAACGGAGTGTAGGAAAATAGCGGGCTGCGTAATGTGCGTTTCTTTCAAATCGGCATCGGCGCCGAAAAACATTTTGTTGGTGATAGAAAAACCCAATATTTCGTTTGCTTGTTCAAACATAGTTCGGGCTTCCTGATGGTTGTCGTACAAGTCTTTGCCCATTCCTGTGAATTGGGCGCCTTGTCCGGGAAATACAAAAGTTGTCATGGTTTTTTGGGGTTAAAATTTGCGGCAAATATAAAGATTCTCTGTGAATTTCTGTGTTATCTGTATCTCTGTGCTGGATTTTTTTCAACACAGAGACACGGAGAACACAAAGAACACAGAAATGTTATACCTCAAACCGTAGCGCATCCACCGGCGATATCCGTTTTGAAATGAAGTAAGCCGGTATAAGTAAGGCAAGCAAACACGCCGCAAAAACCAGCAAATTAATCCACAAAAGCATCAATAAATTAATCACAATAGGAATGTAAGAAACATAATAAGTAGCAGGATTTAAAGGGATGACATGAAACGTCATTTGTAAAATACTTATTCCAAGCCCGATAATATTTCCCCAGAGCAGCCCGCGCAGGATAAGACGGGAAGCAATAATCATAAAGAGTTTCACAATTTGTTGATGGCTTAACCCCATCGTTTTTAAAATGCCGATATTTTTTGTTTGCTCTAAAACGATGATGAAGAACGTGGAGATCATCGTAATGATGCAAATAAAAATAGTGATAATCAATAAAACGAGCACGTTAGTGTCGGAGAGCGCCAACCACTCGAAAATACCCGGGTAGAGTTGCTTGATGGTTTCTGCTTTCAAATGGTAAGGAATGTCGTGGTGCACTTGTTGCCAAACCACGTTTAATTGGTTGTAATCGTGAATTAAAATTTCGATGCCGCTAACTTGTGAGGGCTCCCAGTCGTTGAGTTTTTGCACATGTCGCAAGTCGGTCAAAACAAAGCGCGTATCTACTTCGGGCAGTCCGGTTTCGTAAATGCCTCCTATCGTAAAATTGCGTTGTCGTGGAGGTTCCTGCACAAAATAGGCGCCCACTTTGTCGCCCACCTGCAGTTGCAGTTTTGAAGCTAAGGTTTGAGAAATAAGTATGTGATTGCCCACAGCATCGTGTTGAAAAACCAATGGTTCGCCGGCAATAATGTGCGAGCGGAACAACTCCCATGAAAAAGTGGAATCAATACCTTTTAATACAATGCCTTCTACCTGATCTTGCGTTTTCAAAATCCCTACTTTCGTGGCATAAAACTGCATGTTTTTTATCTGCGGATTTTTCGACAGCTCATATATAAATGTTTGGTCTCTATCGAAAGGCAGTAAGTCGAAAGAATAATTTTGCTCGATGCTCGAAATTCTGATATGGGCGCCCAAACTGACGATTTTGTCGCGGATCACCTCTTTGTAACCGGCGGTAATAAAAAGCGCTAAAAGCATGAGCGTTACCCCTAAGGCAACTCCGGCAATGGTAATTTTGACGATAGGCTTTGAGTAGTTGCTTTGCTCGGATTTTAGGAGGGCTTTGGAAAGAGCGAAGAGGTTCATCTTTTTTTTTTGCAAAATAAAGATAATCTTACGAAAATCACAGTTCAGACATTAAAAATTGTATTTTTGCAGCATTAAAATAAAAATGGTTTTATGATACACACGATTCATTTAGATGATAAGTACGTTAATATCAAATATTTATTAGAAGAAATACGTCGCCAGGAGCAAGGCGTTCTTTTTGAGCAGCCAATGGTTGCTAACAAGGCTGTACAGGAAGAATACATGACAAGCAAAGAATTTTGGGAAGAGGCTGATAAACGCATTACTAAAGTTTGCAAGCAATATGGTGTTTTACAATAAATCTGCATTAGACGATATTGAACAAATATTTATCGGATTGTTGGAGTGGCAGACAAAAGACAACCAGCAATTGCGTATGACATACGATGAGGTTTGGAACTATCGAGACAGCCTTTTTCACATTGGAAATACTTTAGATATTTTACCATACCATGCCAAAGCACAATATGAAATGCACAAACAGTTTGGCAAATATGCATATCGTTACAACAAAAACCAAAGGACACAATGGTATTTTATTTATGATAGAATAGGAGAAGATATATTTATCAATAAAATAATTAACAACTATATGACCATTCTTTGATAATTCGTATGCACATCATCAACATCGGAAACGAGCTCCTTTTTGGGAAAACCATCAACACCAATGCGGCTTTTATTGCGGAAAGAATGACCGAAGCCGGCATTGAAGTGAAAAAATTAACCGTGATTGCGGACGATCCCGATACTATTTTTCAGACGATTACGGAGGCTTTTAAAGAAACCGATTGGGTAATTACCACCGGCGGGCTCGGTCCCACCAAAGATGATATGACCAAGAATGTTATTGCCCAATATTTTGATGTGGGATTTGAAGTGCATCAACCTACGTTGGAAACGGTCATTAAAATGTTTGCAGATAGAGGATTGGAAGCGAGCGAAATCAACAGAAAGCAGGCGGAAATACCGGTGGGCGCCATCGTGCTGCCCAATAAAAACGGCACAGCACCCGGACTTTGGATGGAGAAAGAGGGAAAAACCTTAATCGCCCTGCAAGGCGTGCCTTTTGAAATGCAAGCCATTTTGATGGAATCGGTGGTTCCTTTACTCAAACAAAAATATGTAGGGGCGCATGCTGTGGTGCATAAAAATGTTCTTACCTGCGGAACAGGGGAGAGCGCATTGGCACAACTCATTGAAAAATGGGAGGATACGTTGCCAAGAAACATCACGTTAGCTTATCTGCCATCGCCCGGGCAAGTGTTGCTGCGCCTTACTGCACGCGCCGACAGTGAGGAAGAAGCCATGCAAACTTTAGAAGCACAGTTACCCTCTTTAATAGATCTTATCCACCCGTATCTCATTTCTACAGAGGGTGAAACCTTGGTGGAGGAGGTTTCAAAATTATTAAAAAAAAATAGAAAAAAACTTGCCGTAGCTGAAAGTTGCACCGGTGGATATATCTCGCATCTCATTACGCTGTTACCCGGGAGTTCTCAGTTTTTTGAAGGCGCTATCGTTTCTTATTCTAATGAAGTAAAGCGAGATATACTGAATGTGCGGGAGACCAACCTGAAAAAGCACGGCGCCGTGAGCGAGTTTACAGTGAACGACATGGCAATTAACACCATGAGCCTGTTTGAAACCGATTACGCCATTGCTGTTTCGGGGATTGCAGGACCCGGCGGCGGCACCACAGAAAAACCAATAGGTTTGGTATGGGTTGCCGTAGCCACGCCGACCCGAGTGGTTGCTCAAAAATTTCTCTTCGGCAAAAACGGCGGCAGGGAAGTGATTATTAAACGTGCCGCCATGGCAGCGTTGAACATGTTACGAATAGAATTGCAAGAATAAACCTGTAAAGACGTTGCGCGCAATGTCTCTACAAATTAAAATTCCACAGCCAATTTCAAATTAATCAGTCGCGGCGTTAAATAATTAGGCACCGCCCAATGTTGGTTTTTAATATCTTTAATCCACATATAAGAGGAAACATTGTAGTTGCCCAGCAAATTAAACACTTCAAAATAGACCCCTGCATTTTTGATGGCGCGCACAAACTTGCTTTTGTTCTTAAACCGGTCTCTGCTTTGTTCAAAGAAAATGTACGAAAAGCCGATGTCCACACGAAAATAATCTTTCATTGGGTGTGTATTTTCTTTGGTGCGCACAAATTCAGGATTCCAAAACGGAAGTCCTGTGGAATACACAAAGTTTAAACTTACGCGCAACTGGCGCAGGCCGGGAAAATGGTCCTGAAAGAAAAGATTCACCGCAAAACGCTGATCTGTGGGGCGCCTTTTGTAGGTATGATTTTCCCATTCCCCATCATCATTCAGGAAAGGATCTTTAAATTTGTCCATCGTGCCCATCACCGAAACAGCGAGCCACGATTCCAATCCTTCAATCAATTCGCCGCTGAAACGCGCATCAAATCCGGTGGCAAAGCCTTTGGCATCATTCTTTCCACTGTAAACAATCTGAATATTATCTAAATAATAAGAGATCAAATTGTCTAAGTATTTGTAATACCCTTCCATAGAAAGTTTAAACGGGCGGTTCCACATCTTAAAATTATATTCACTTGCTAAAATCACCTGATACGAGAACTGTGATTTTATATCGGGATTCAGTTCGCCCTCTCTGTTTCTCAACTCTCTGTAAAAAGGGGCTTGGTAGTAAACGCCTGTTTTTAGCCAAAATAGCCAGTCTTTTTTCCAACGCGGTTTGTAAAGTAATGCAACGCGCGGAGAAACGTCTAAATTATTGTTATACGACCAATAATGAAACCGCACGCCGGTGTTTAACGTAAAGCGCGGATCCATATCGCGGTCTATTTTCCAAATGTTTTGCACAAATCCGGTCATACGAATCGTATTTAACTCTTTGGAACTGTTTAAAAAGTTAAACGCCCCAAATTCCAATATGCGCGAAGGATCATCGAATGGCACGCCGATGGAATCGTTGGGAATTACTCCAATGTGCGGCAACGTAAATCCGGCCGAATCGCTTAAATGCCATTGATACAGCCGGTCTCTGATCCATTCGTTTTGAACCTTAACGCTCCATGATAACGTGTTTCGTTTGGGCAGTTGGTGGTCGCCGCGAATATCGGCAGCCGAAACTAAAAACTTGATGTGGTTTCTGGCGTGATCCATAATTGTTCCTACGGCAAGCAAAGAGATCTCATTTACATCTTTTTCTCCCATATCAATCTCTGCTTCGTGCAGCCAATATTCACTTTGAATATCAAATGTTTCGCTCTCTTTTGCATAATAGGATGAAAGAATTAACCGGAGCTGGTTTTTTATATTGGGGCGATATTTGAAAGTGAGTCCTCCTAAATAATTTTCATATTTATCTACCTCCTGACCTTCGAAATAAATTCTAAGTTTCCTTGGATTAATTCCTCCGGAGACAGAGGTGCGATCGGAAGGAATGAAAATGAATTTATTAATGGAAAAATTTCCCAGCAGTTCAATTTCAAATTTATCGGAAATATTCCATCCCAGCAGCATTTGCGCATCAAAAAAGTTGGGTTTGTAATCTCCTTTTGTTTCCATTGCGCCCAGCAGGTAGCCGTTGTTTTTGTATCTCACGCCCACCAAATAGCTGAACACATCGCGGTTTTTTTGTTTGTTGCGCGCTGTGCCTTCTATGTGGGCAGAAGCGCCCAAAAAGCCCACCATGAGCGAGCCGCCGAGTTGCTTGGGTTTTTTGTACTCCACGTCCATTACAGAGGACATTTTAACGCCGTATTGGGCAGGAAAACCGCCGGCAGAAAATTTTACCGCGTGGGTAAGATCAAGATTTACAAAACTTAATCCTTCCTGCGTGCCGTTGCGCACTAAAAAAGGACGGTATATTTGGATGTCGTTTACAAAGATCAGATTTTCATCGTAATTTCCGCCGCGCACATTATACTGCGAGCTTAATTCATTGACAGAGGAGACGCCGGGAAGCATTTTAATGAGGCTTTCCGCGCCGCCGGTGGGCGAAGGCATTTTAAACGTTAGTCTCGGATCCACACGTGTATAACCATCTCTAAATGTGGTGGAAACATCCACTTCTGCTAATTGGGAGCCGGTAGTCGTAAGTTCTATATCCAACTTTATGCGCTCTCTCGGCGCTCCTTTCACGAGCATGATGGTGTCGTGATAAGAAATGTGCCTGAAATAAAGCTGCACCTCAGTGTTGGCGGGGATAGTAATTTGGTATTTTCCGTCTTCTGCAGAAATGGCGGTGTTATCAACTTGGGGAGACATTACCCGCACGTTTTCCACGGGGTTGTATTGCGCATCGCGTATCGTTCCGTACACGGTAACTGTGTTTTGTGCGCTTAATACGGAGGTTATGAAAATGGATAAGGACAGGAAAAGAATGCGCCGTAGATTCACCGGAAAATTTATAGATACATAATACGAAACAATTCCGTTTTTATTGTATTGTATTATACAACATAGGGTGGAGTTTTAACTACTACACCACAATCAAGCTCTCTGTATGAAAATCCGCAATTTGCGCTTTGCCGTTTAAAAACGAAAGTTCCATCAAAAAGAGAAAATCAATCTTTTCAGGGTTAAAATGTTGCATCAATCTTGCGGCGGCGGCGGCGGTGCCTCCGGTGGCTAAAATATCATCGAAAACCAAAATACGTTGGTGCGGTTTTACGGCATCTTGATGCACCTCAATGGTTTCCTGACCGTATTCCAGATTGTACTGTTCGGCAAATGTTTTATACGGCAGCTTTCCCTTTTTGCGAAGCGGCACAAAGGGAATATTCAAAGCTAATGCCAAAGCGGGAGAAAAGAAGTAGCCCCGTGCTTCCAATGCCACAATGACATCGGGTTGCAGCGCGCGCGCCCTTTCTAACAACGCCTGAAAAAGTTCTTGAAAAGATTCGACATCATTTAATACAGTAGTAATGTCAAAAAATTTGATCCCCGGTTTTGGAAAATCTTCAACGATCCTGATTTTGGAAATATCAAACATAAAAAAGCTGTTTAAAATTTTTCTACAAAGAAAGCATTTTTTTAGGTTAAAAATGCGTAATTTGTGTTTTATAACGTTTTTGAAACATTTTTTAATCGAATATGAATGATGTAAACCATTTTTTATCTCAATATGTTCAGCAAAATGCCGTGCAAAAAATTTTAATATTGAGCGACCAAAAGGTGAATGATCTTTTTCCCGATTATTTCACTTTTTTTTCTGATGATGTTGATGTTCATTGGATCAAATTAACCTGTGATGAAAAGATAAAAGATATTGCTACCGTTTTAGAGATTTGGAATTTTTTGTTGTCTCACCAATTCGACAGAAACAGTTTGCTCATCAATTGGGGTGGGGGAGTAATTTGCGATTTGGGCGGTTTTATAGCAGCCACTTACAAACGCGGCATCCGGCTCGTCAACATTCCCACTACTTTATTAGCCATGATTGATGCGGCGCACGGAGGAAAGAACGGCATTAACTTACAGCATTATAAAAATACAATCGGCACATTCTACCTGCCCGATGAAGTATTGATAGACGCTACCTTTCTAAATACATTACCCCAAGAGGAGGTTCTAAATGGATTTGCAGAGTTAATAAAATACGCATTAATCGCCGATGCTGAGCTATGGGAGCAATTGAAAAAAATGCAACATCTCTCCGCAAACCAAATTCCGCAACTTTGGTTGGAAAAAGCTGCCAATTTTAAGAAGGAATTGACAAAAAAGGATCTTTTCGACAAAAATGAGCGCCAATTGCTGAATTTTGGGCACACTATCGGTCATGCTATTGAAACATTTATGCAGATGAAAAACAAACCTGTTGCCCATGGCTTTGCGGTTGTGCAAGGCATTTGTTGCGAGGCGTATATATCTCACCTTCATCAATTTATCACACTTCAGCAAGTAAATGAAATTTGTGATTTTATAAAAAAGCAATACGAGTTGCCTTTATTTTGCGAAGAGGAGGTTTCACACATAGCAAAAAATTGCATGCAAGATAAGAAGAATTTGAATGATGATATTAGGATGGTGTTGTTGAAGGAGGTTGGGGAAGGTATTGTGAAACAAAGTGTAACGTTATTTCTCATTTCGCAATCTCTCTCAAAATGCTTTTTATCTCACCCACATAGGGATATTCAGTAAATAAAAAACCAATCCCAACACTTTCACAATGAATATGTTGGGATTTTTTGTATCTTTGCGCATTACCTCGAAAATACGGATTGCAAGCCAAAATCGGGGTAACCTA
>WQWP01000055.1 GCA_009787485.1 Lentimicrobiaceae bacterium
AAATTTCAATTTTTGATGGTTAAAAATGAGGGAGGTTACTTTTTAAAAATGCTAATTTTTGAATGTAAGCAATTGAATCACAATGGCAAAAAACTAAAATTAGATTTTAATCGGACAATAGTGGTGATTTTTATTGTTTTATTACTTTATTGGGAAATTTACTTCAGTAGCCCCATAAGATATTGCCCATACCCACTCTTCAAAAGCGGTTGCGCGATTTTTTCCAATTGTTCTGCATTAATAAACCCTTTGCGATATGCCACTTCTTCAATGCAGCCCACTTTTAATCCTTGCCGGTCTTCTACCACCTGCACAAACTGCGTGGCATCAATAAGCGATTTGAATGTGCCGGTGTCCAACCAGGCAGTTCCTCTGTTCATTTTGCAGACTTTCAGTTTATTGTGTTTTAAATAATAACGGTTAACGTCTGTAATTTCATATTCTCCGCGGGCGCTCGGCTGAATATTTTTAGCCACTTCCACCACAGAATTGTCGTAAAAATACAACCCGGGCACCGCATAATTCGATTTGGGCTGCTTGGGTTTTTCTTCAATGCTCACGGCATTCATATTCTCATCGAACTCCACTACACCGTATCTTTCGGGGTCGGAAACATGGTAGGCAAAAACTACGCCGCCGATAGGGTCGTTGTTCTGCGATAAATTGTCTTCAAAATCGGCGCCATAAAAAATGTTATCGCCCAAAATCAAAGAAGCCTTGTCGCGCCCGATAAAATCGGCGCCCAGCACAAAAGCTTGCGCCAACCCATTAGGCACATTCTGTATTTTATACTCAAACCGGCATCCCACGTTTGCGCCATTGCCCAGCAACCGTGCAAAATGAGGCAAATCTTCCGGAGTTGAAATAATTAAAATCTCCCGAATGCCGGCTTGCATGAGCGTAGAAATCGGATAATAGATCATTGGCTTGTCGTAAATGGGCATTAACTGCTTGCTCATTGCCAATGTGATGGGGTGTAAACGGGTGCCGGCGCCTCCGGCTAAAACGATGCCTTTCATTAGTTTAAGATTTAAAGATTTAAGATTTAAAAATTTAAAGTTATTTTATGGCAAAAGAATAGTTTTTTTTAAAACAACACAATTTCAAAAAAACTCTATCTTTGCCACTCATTAAATTAAATCTCATTCAAATGAAAAAAATCACATTATTATTTCTATCTATTTTATTTTGTGCAACTTACACTCTCAAAGCACAAAAAACATTTACTGGAGAAATTGTTTTTGAAACCAGAATAGAGGGCACCGATGACCCTAATCTGCTATCAAGTCTTGAAAATTTTACGACTACGGTTTCCATTCTTGGCAATAAGTCGAAAACAGTAATAAGACCTAATGACATGGCGATGATGACACAGATATGGAATGGCGACAACGGATCCTTTTCTATGGTTATTGAGATCATGGGCATGGGGAAATTTTACAAAAAAATGGATGCCGAACAATATAAAGAATATAAGAGATTCAATATTACTGAACTTAATTTTAGCCGGGAGAATGAATTTAAAGAAATTTTAGGCTATAAATGCCAAAAAGTAATAGCCACAATTACAGATTTAGAAGATGATTCTCAAAAAGAGATCGTTCTTTGGGTCACTAAAGAGATTGGATCTGCTAAACTTAATGGTGGCGAGTTTCCTGGTTTAGAAGGATTTCCACTGATGACACTCACGCCTCTTGACGAATATTGTGACGAATGTACTCTAACACAGGTAGCCATCAAAATTACCCCGAAAAAAATTAAAGACGTAGATTTTCTTCTTCCGGACGATGCCAGAAATATTGACGAAGAGCCTGAGTTGAAACAAATGTTAGGATTTTAATCTCTATATAAAAAATTCTGAGAGCCGCTTCATTTCAACCGCCACAGGAATGTTTTCATATAAAACATTGTAAATGGCTTCTATAATCGGAATATTAGCTTGTTCTTTTTTGTTGATTTCGTGCACGCACGGTGCGGCGTAATAGCCTTCTGCCACCATTTTCATTTCGAGCAAGGTAACTTTTACCGACAAGCCGTGCCCGATCATATTGCCAAACATTCTGTTGCGGCTGTATTTAGAATAGGCGGTTACCAATAAATCGCCCAAATAAACAGAATCGGAGAGCTGCCGCCCTTCATTGTAATACATCTGTTGCACAAAGCGTTTCATCTCTTTTAAGCAATTGGCAACGTAGCATGCAATAAAATTATCGCCGTAGCCCAAACCGGAATAAATGCCTGCGCCTAAAGCATATATGTTTTTTAACACGACCGCTAATTCTACGCCCATAATGTCGTTCGATACGGAAGTTCTTACATAACGATTTTTGAAGAAACGTGCTACGGTTTCTGCAAGTTCGAAATTGGTAGAAGCTGAAGTTAAGAAGGATAACTTTTCCTGGCTCACTTCTTCTGCATGCGAAGGACCGCTGATGACCACCATATTTCCGAGAGGTACGGAGTATTGCGTGCGAAGATATTCCGTTACCACCTGCATGGTTTCGGGCACAATTCCTTTTACGGCAATAATTATTTTTTTTCGATTCAGTTGGCTTTTGAGCAGCGGCGCTAATGTATCGTGCAAAAACGCAGCAGGGGAAACCATTACAATATAATCGGCTTTGGTTACTGCCTGGCGAATATCCTGTGTTACTTTAACTTCTTTTGGGTTGATGAAAACAGAACTTAAAAACAAGGGATTATGTCCATATTTGGTAACGCCTTCTACAATTTCCGGCTCACGCACCCACCAATGAATGTGCTCTAAATTGGTTGATAATATTTTGATAATGGCTGTTGCCCACGTGCCACCGCCAATTACCGCCACCCGATACCGCATGCGCGATTTCTTCTTCCGAAGCGGGATAAATTGATTTTCAAAATGTTCAAGTTCAAACGAGCTCATGTATTAAGGGTATTTTTTGAGGCCACAAAGGTAACTAATATTTTTAACCGTCGTGTTTTTGCGTTAAAAAAAGTTAAAACGAGCTCTGTAATTTACTGTTTAACCACTTTCTTCACCCCCCAAACCATCATCCCTATCGGGCAAAACCCTCTGCAAAACGGCCGGTGAATGAGCAATGAAGAAACAAGCACCAACGGCACCGTAATGTACCCTACCCAATTAAACAGCCGCAACCTGAAAATGGAGAGAAAAGGGTCGTAACTACACAGCACCGGGCGTTGGGTAACAAGCACCCATATCACCAAAGCCACAAAAGCTATGATTTGAATATAGCGTAACATCTTTTGCGATTTTTTGGTTTTCAATAAATTCAATTTGTTCTTTTTATAGATAAAATCTTGCAAAGCGCCGAGCCAGCATAGCCAGCCGCACCATATTGCGCCAAAAATGAAAGTTAAAATAAGAATCGTGAGCACCACCACGAAAGAGAGCCAGTAGGCGCCGTTTCCTGCTATAAACAGTATAAATCCCTGAAAAAAGAATAAGATGCAGAAACATCCGCCTACCATAAATCCGAAATAGATGAGCGAGCAGAGTAAAATAAGCGGTCGGAAATGATGAATGGTTTTTGTTTTAAGCAAAAGTCCGATAACGCAAAACAACAAAAAAGCAATACACAACCCAATAATGGATCGTGTATTGTATGTATCAGATAAGCAAGCCAGTACCAAGAGTACACTCATGGCGCCGGTGGCTATCCATGCGGCTATCTTACGGTAGTTGTTTCTTGAATCCAGCATTCTACTCTATATTCTGCTCCGGGGGTGGTTAAACCTCTAACAAATTTATCTTGTTGCGTAGGGAAACGTAACTTAGCACGTCTTTCTCTCGCGATATCAGCCACTGAAGGATCTACTCTGGCTGCTTGTAAATATTTATCTTCAGCAGCCCAGGCGAAACCCAACGGAAGCGCATCATCACCACTGCATTTACTTCCGGAGTCTGCGTACAAGTCTCCGATTAAGATATACGCTTTTCCGCTATTGTGTTTAATTTTAAGCACTTCGCGTGCTGCGTTTCTTGCTTCAACAACATTACCTTTTATTCGTTGAACAAGACCGATCATATACCAGGGGTCCACCTTTTGCTCGTTGGTTTCAAATAGCTCAATGGCTTCTTTAAAAAATTTGAGCGCTGCATCATAATCTTCAAGATTTAAACTGTAATATCCCATTAAGTTAGCGGTTTGAGCACTGGGTTCGGCTCGATGTACAATGTTCAGTATGTTCGCAAAAATAGGCTTGTCTGTACAACCCCCTTTGTTCATAATGATTAACATTTTTTTGAGTGCGGGGAGATTGTCTTTATTTTGCTCTAGCTTATTGGTATATACTTGTTCCAATACATGGCAAGGGGCAAACGGAGTGAATATAATTTCAATATTTTTTAATGTTCGTTCATAGTTATTAATGAACTGCATGGCGCGTGCCGTATCTGCCGCCAATCTTTGTTTTCTATTTTCATATTCGGCTTGTGTAATTTGTCCTAACGCATAAGCTTCTTCCAGGTTTTCAAAGTTAGGTATTTGTTTATCAATCTGTTTATAATAATCAATAATTGCTGTTTCAATATAATCGGTGGCGCGTTCGTAAGCATCAATCATGATGGCGGTATCTGCTTTAATGCGTGCAATTTGTTCGGCAATACGGAAATAGCGATCCCAAATATTCGGTTGGGTTTTTTCTTTCTCCATTTCAATGGATTCAATAAATAAATTAAATGCTTGCGTTATATCATCAATATTTTTTCCTCTGTAACGGATCATAAAAAAAGCTTTAAATCCAAGCCCGTTTCCTTCCGTATAAGTTTTTGGAAAGAAATGGTGGCGGGTGGCAAAAGCGTTTAGTAATTCATCAACAAATTGACTTGCAAGTTCTTCATCATCGGTTGAGCTGATTAAATAGTCAAACATATTCTGCAGGTAAGTTGTGTTGAAGATAGCGCTCCACGAGCATGGGCAAATCTCAACGATGTTTTTCCAATGCGGATAGGCATCTTTGAAATTTTTTTGATCGTAATAGGTTTTAAATAGAGAGATCTCTGCTAAACAGTCTAAAGAGTCTTTTTCTGTTTTTCCGTACTGAGGCCCGCAGGGGGTTTGCGCAAAACTACTGATCGCAATAAAGGATGCCAGCGCAAAAAGAATTAATTTTTTCATGACAATATTGATTTAATTTATAATTAACCACATTATAGTTAGGTTTTTTTTAACGAAAATAGAAAGCAGAAATTGTGCTAATTCAATTTTCGTCGTTGATACCATTTCTCTTGAAGGATAAAGTTGACAGATAGTTTAAAGTAGTTTTGTAAGATTAAGTTGTTTTGCAGCGTTCCTAATCTACTGTATTCAAACATGATATTTATAGAAGAGCGTGTATTGAATGTTCTGATGGGAAATCCTAATCCTGCAGAAACGGCAAATTCGGAAATCGGTTTTTGATTAATCATCATGTATCCTGAGGCGAACCGCGTTCCCAGCCGGAAATTAATTTTATTGTAATATTTTGAAGACATTGGATTCGGCACGTACTGTGCGCCTACAACAGCAATGAAGTTGTTTAACAAAGTATCTTTGCTACGCGCCATGGAGAATCGTTTCCAATTTTGCCAGGTAAAATCTGTGGAAACCAGCAAACGGTCTTTGTAGCCGTAAGATAGCCCTCCGCCAACAATATGCGGCATGGTTACGAAACTTCTCAGGGCATTATCTCCTATTCTAAACAAAACGGTATCAAAATTATGATTTGGGGAATAGCCACCCGGGTAAGTGAAGATGGTTAAATTTTCTCTTGACCATACCTTGATGGCATTTTCATATACCACGCCGATTCCGAGATGGTGTTTTTCTTTCACGGTGGTTTGATATTGTGCACCTCCCGATATATATATTCCGTCTAAATGGCGAAAATCGAAGGTCACAGTGTTAAAAGCATTTTCAAGTTCTTCATATTCAGCAAAACTTGTGGTGTTAATGGTGCCGAAAAGATAAGAAAGATTGGCGCCCAACGTGAATCCTTTGCACACATTAAAAGCATTTCCCCAATAGAGGAGTTGCAGCCCGCCTGAGCCTGTATAGCGATTGACAATTTTTCCGAAAGGTTCCTTTTGATATTCACTTATGATATTGTATCCCACATCGCTGAAAGGCATAATGCCCACGCTGGTGCGCCACACCGGCAAAACCGGCAGCCCAACGGCCAAGTAGCCCAATTGGGCAAATGTTCCGCTTTGTTGTTGTGTGTTGGTTCTCAATTGATGACTGACCAAGTCGAACGACAAATCGGCAATAAACGAAAGCGAGTCAAAGGCAGCGTATGCCGCCGGATTCTTAAAGTTAATGTAATAAGGATTTTGGAGGGCATACCCCACGCCACCCATAGAGTTTGAAACGACGTTGGTGCGTGGTAACAAATTGCCCACCCCAAAACTCGAGTAAGGCGAGTTGATGTCGTTTTGTGCAACGCTAAACACACAGAGCATAAAGAAAGTGAGGAAAAACAGGAAACTTTTTTGCGTATTACACATTGAATCTAATAATTTCGTTGAGCCCTTTCAAGACTACATTTGGAGCGGCGAATATCGTATTTTTTATTAACTTTTGCAAGTAGGGCGCATCGCCCCCTGTTAATATGACTTTAAGGTTTTCAAATTCTATTTTGTAACTTTCGATAAAACCGTCAATTTCGTAACAAATTCCGTTTAATACACCGCTACTAAGGGAGCCGAATGTGTCGGTTTCCAAAAAGTTAGCGTAATTTTCATTTGCCTTTATCAATGGAAGGTTTTTTGTTTTCTCGTGAAGGGCTTCAAAACGCATGTTCATTCCGGGGGAGATGGAGCCGCCGAGATATTCTTTACGTTCGTTCACAAAATCAAATACCAAACAGGTTCCGGCTTGAATGGAGAGCACGTTTTGATCAGGGAATAATGTGTTGGCGCCCACTGCGTTGGCAATCCTGTCCAATCCTAAAGATTCCGTATTTTTATACAAAATAGTAACCGGCAATTTTGTTTGATGCGTGTATTGAATCATGGTCGTATTTGTTTTCAAATATTCGATGACCTGCGCATCCGTTTTCGCCACGGAAGAAACAATGGAGTATTTTATAGCATATTGATTGAAAACGGTTTGGAGAATCTCTTTGGTAACAAACGGAAAAGATTGCCCATACACCTCGTTATCGTTATGAAAAACAGCGATTTTTTGGAGGGTGTTGCCAATGTCGAGGAGCAGATTCATTTTGAAAATTTAAGAATTTAAAGACTTAAAGATTTAAAGTTTAAAAAATAAGGTTAATTACCATATTTAAATTTTAAATTCTTAAATCTTTAAATTGTTTTTTTACATAACCACTAATTTTACCGTTTTACTCCCCGCCCTTACCATATAAACTCCGGCGCAAAAATCTGAGATGTTAATCCTTTGCGTAACTACGCCATCTTTAGAAGACTGTTCGGCAAACGGCACGCTTTTTATTAATTGCCCAAAAATGTTGTAAAACTCAATCGTATTAATTCCTAATTTGTAATTCCTAATTCTTAATTCAATCGTATGATTTGCCGGATTAGGTACGATTTGTAGAGACGCATAATTATGCGTCTCTACAATGCCTACAATTTCTTTAAACGCTGCATGAATAGTATGCGGTTCTGTTACATTTGTAAATGCGTGCATGCTAACAATACCGATACTTTCGCCATCCACTAAAACATCTACTATTTCATAATCTTCATCGGGCGTAATGGTAAATGCTCTATTAGCTCCGTGATTTACAGCAACATCTCCCGATGGGGAGATGGCGCCGCCGAACGTTGCTGTCGCCGAAATAGTATAGGTCATAACTTGCCATGCTGCTTGAGTGGTCATGTTTTGCGCATAGTTCCAAATGGTTTCTTCAGTAATGGGGGTGGCGCCAATTCTCCAATTCAAAAAATTGTAGCCTGTTCTTTCGGGAGTGGGCAGTTCTCCAATAGGAGCGTCATAAACTACTTGTTTTGAAGTTGGAGTTACCGTGCCGCCATTGGGATTTAAAGTCAGGGTATAAGCATTGGCTCCCCATTGGGCATACAAAGTTGTATTGTTAGAAACCGTTATGGATTGTTGGTTTGTATATGAAGTTCCTGTTCCATCCGGAGCAGTATTCCAACTTACAAAGTTATATCCTGTTTTAGTAAAGGTATTTGCACTTAGTTGCTGTGCCTCACCGGGAAGGAATAGCTGTGGCACTATATTTCCTTCTCCGCTGTTGGCATCAAAAGTAATTAAATAGTGAATTGTGCTTCCGCCACCCATAAAATCGAAGCCAATCAATCTGTTTGAATGGGTAATGTTGGTTATGGGTTTATTGGTATTGACATTTGCCCACGATTTCATGGATGGGGCAGTATCATCGGTAAAAGAAGTTTGATTGCTGCTTCCGGGAAATGGGCAACCTCCGCTGTTAATACTTCCGTAACTGGAAGGCGATGACGTTGGCATAGCTACAGAAGAGCTGGCGCAAACCGGATACATCCGTTGCGGATGCGTACAGTTAATGCAATAGCTTCCCACATTGCTATGCACACGATAAATGAGCAATCCGTTTCCGGGAACACTTGCGTCAAATTTTAGCTGTTGGCGATTTTCCAATAGAAAGTGCTCATTAGTGGTGTTTGTGTTTATTCTGTAGGCTACCGGATTTTCTGCCGAGTTGGGCATGTTTTCCATGGTTAAGGGTGCGTTTAAAACGATGGGGTTTACCCAGCCAAACTGCACTTTAACATACATGTTCGGATGTGCAGGTCTGTTTCCTCCGGGCGAGCCATTCCAACTACCTTCTGCCATGAGATCCCAATTGCCGGTGCCTGAGTAGTTGCCTCCAGTACCATAATCCGTATCATAATAATCAGCAGCTCCGAAAGCATGCGTCATTTCATGACAAATAACGCCAATGGTTGTAATGGCTGATCCGCCTCTCAGTTCGGGCGAACAGGAATACACGCTAATTGATTTTCCATTTTGGGTAACCGGAGGCGAGAATTGCCATTTGTGCGACCAAATTGATCCGTAGCCGCCACCGGCCTCTTGTCCCATTCCTGAAAAAATGAAGTGAAATCCATCTACAATTCCATTATTATCACTATCGTATTCGCTGAAGTCAATATGTGGTTCCGCAGCCACTTGTAGCGCCAACCATCTTGCCAATTCATTACACCTTTGTGTTCCATCACTTCCTGCATAATAAGACTGACTTTGCGGGGCAGTATAAACGCCACACAGCGTTATGGTTAAATCAAATTGATTATAGGATGCTTCCTTAAAGAAATCCCGAACACTTCCGGTACCGTTTCCGGTATATCCCAATTGATTCATCAAATTTTCGAATTGGCTCATGGGAAGTGTCATAGGTTTTCCAGGGAATTGAACGAAAGCACATATTGTTTTATAATCACCTGTTACTCTTGATTCGCCTTTCGAGGAAAAATCATCCTCTATCTCCCAAATCTTTAGCATCACTCGTGTTTGAATATCACTGTAAAACAAATGCTGCCCAATTGTATTTAAAAAAGAACGAACCTCATTATCTCGTTCTTCAATATTCGTAGCTATGAAACCGGAAGGGTGTAAATTTCCATCTTCATCTAATTGAGCATACGAAAGAAAACCGGATTGATTAAATAATAGGGTGTATCCATCCATAGATTCATACCAGTTGATACGTTCGTCGCCTTTAATCCTAACAGTTAGAGTTTCTCCATTGGGTTGGGTTAAAGTAACAGGGTTAGGGTCTGCCGGAACTGCATATAAAGCAGAAGCCATAATCAGCAAGAGTACTAATAAAAAAAATGTTAGTTTTTTCATAATTAATGATTTGAATTATTTTGATTTGATTAATTTCACAGTTTTGTCTCCCACTTTTACTATAAAAACGCCAGGGCTGAGGTCTGAGATGTTAATGGTTTGCGTTAATACGCTATGAATCGCGTCTCTATGTCCGTTAAAAGGTACAATTTTTATTAATTGTCCGAAAATGTTGTAAAATTCAATACAATCAACTCCTAATTCGCTGTCATTGCGGTACTGATTTGAGTTCAGCACGCCCTCAACCCAAAATCGTAATTCAATTGTATGATCTGCCGGATTTGGCACAATTTGTAGAGAGGCATTGTCATGTATTTCTACTACCCCCACTTCCGGCGTCCATTTTGCCGAGGCAACCCGGTCGTAATTAAAACTCCAGATCGTTTCCTCTGTGATGGTAATTGCGAAATACAGCACCCATCCTTCGAAGGTGTAGCCTGTTCTTTCGGGAATAGGAAGCGTTCCAATCGGTTTATCGTAAACTACTTGTTTTGGAGTTAGGTTTCCTGTGCCTCCCCTGGGATCAAAACTGAGGGTGTAGGTTTGGGCTTCCCATTGCGCATATAAATTCAGATTATCTGAAATTGTTATGGCTTCTCTGTCTGCGTACGAAACTCCTGTACCATCCGGCAAAGTATTCCAACTTTTAAATGCATAACCGGGTCTCACAGAGGAATTTATTCTTATTTTTTGCGTAATCCCCGGGCTGAATGGCTGTGGCGATATATTGCCCGTTCCGCCGTTGGCATTAAGGGTTAACCAAACGGCATCGGGATCAACTTCAGGAATCGTCCATCCCATATCCACAAACATCCCTATTTTTCTGTTGTTAAAGGTGTGTAAAGGAGAGAAATAGGCATATTTCATAAAAGTGGGAAAAGTAACCTCTGTTGCCCAGTGATGGGCGGTGGATCCGCCACTATAAGAACTTGGCGCGTACATTTTTACACGAGTACCGCCATTGGCTTCTAATAATTTTGAACCCGGACCTCCCGCATATAAGTTATTGCTTGTCAGCAATGCGGCACGCTCAGATTCGGTAAGATCCACAAAACAAGGTCCGCCAAGACCTTGATACAACAAGCGGTCGTAAACGACGGGATACTCATAAAAAAGAACCCCGTTTCTATCGCACTGACTACCAAACCCCAATCCATGAGTAGCTTCATGTATCATAATAGTAACATAATCAATATTGACACCGGGACTACCATTCAACCCATAGTAAAATGTAAATTCGGAATTCATTATGATGAAAATATCCCACTCATCGGAAGCATTGTACCCTACCAATTGATTCCATAAAGCAGAGGGATAGAAGGTTTCCGGTTCACCTGTTTCACCATTCATAAAGCATGGCGGGAAAAAAGACATGCCAATCACTCCTTGTCCCAGCGGCCACAAATTAACCTCTATCTCCACAGGCACTGTGCCCGCTATTTGTTCGCTCCAAAGTTCCAATGCATATTCTGTGGCTAAACGTTGTGTAGCATTCAACGTGCCGTCTAAATTAAATTCCAAAAAATTACCTCCACCCAATTTACTGGGGTTTTTGTCATTCTTTTTTCTAAAGTGTTCATCATAAGTACATAAAGTGCCATCTGGCAATTTGTACATATATACATAATAGCTCATTTCTTCTTCCAATTGTGCGATATCAAGTTGGTATTCAGGATCGGAAATAATGCGTGGTTTTTGCTTGTAAATTTTGATAATCTGCCGGTCTTCCGGCAAAGCTTCTTTCATATTTTCTTTTTTTCCGTAAAAATAACGAGGAATATAGACATCTTCCTTAGTTATAGAAACGGAGGCAACGTTTTGCACCAAAAAATCGTTGGTCGTTTCAAGGATGACATAACGGCTTGCCTCTCCCAGTACTGCCTGTTTTAATTCTTCGATGAAGAAAGGGGTTAATTGAAATTCGGTGGGTAGAGATGCGATTAATCGCGTCTCTACCGTTACGTGGGCGCCATTCTGTTCATTCAAAATAACGATTTTCGTGTTAGGCGCCGATGAAAAAGCTACAGCATACACCTCTTTATTTCCATTATTCTTGGTTAACGACAGTGTAGCAATTTCTGTGCCTGTAATTTGATGGGTTAATTGTGTTACATTTTCTACCGGTAAATCATTATAATTTACTGAAAAAAGCTGTTGCGCATGCACAAAAACTGCGCTGCATGTAAATGCAACAATAGTGGTAACAAGAAGGAAGATTTTCTTCATATAGGTTTAAATTTGATTTTATTTTACTACTAATTTTACAGCTTTACCACCCGCTTTTACGATATAAACTCCGGCGCAAAGATCTGAGATGTTAATTATTTGGGTGGAGAGGTTGCGCGCAACGTCTCTACGTCCGTTGAAAGGTACAGTTTTTATTAATTGCCCGAAAATGTTGTAAAATTCAATACAATCAATTCGTAATTCGTAATTCCTAATTTGTAATTCAATTGTATGATTTGCGGGATTTGGCACAATTTGTAGCGCCGGAGCGTGTCCCGTCTCCACTATACCTACGGTGGTCCATATTGCTGTAGCAGTCATATTTTGAGCCCAAGTCCAAATTCTGTCTTCCGTAATCTGGGTGGCGCTAATTCTCCAGCCGTTGAAGGCGAAGCCTTCTCTTTCAGGGGTAGGAAGTACGCCTATAGGCTCGCCACAAACTACCTGTTTTGAGGTTGGAGTTACTGTGCCTCCGGTGGCATTAAAAGTAAGGGTGTATGTGTTGCCTTGCCATTGGGCGTACAGATTCAGATTGTTGGAAATGTTTATGGTTTGCCTGTCTGCGTATGCGGTTCCGGTTCCATCCGGTGAAGTATTCCACTCTATAAAAGTATAACAAGGTCGGTTAAAAACATTTGCTCTTAACTTTTTTGGCGTGCCGGGGAGAAATTCTTGCGTAGGCATCTCATTTGCTGCACCGTTACCATCAAAAGTAACATAAACGGCGTTAGGATTATCGGGGAGTGTCCATCCAATATCAAGCAGGATGCCTATTTTTCGTGTGTTAAAGGCATGCAAACCTGAATTAGAGGCAATACTGCGTTTCATAAAAGTGGGGAAATTGTTTACAGGATCATCCCAGTGTGAAACACTTGAACCGCTCACAAAATTTGCCGGAGCGTATATTTTCACACGAACTCCCTCGTTGGCGGCTAACAAGTTTGAACCAGGAGCTCCGGCATATAAATTACCGCTTTTTACCAACGCTGCACGTTCGGCTTGATCCAGTTCTGTTAAACAAGGTCCATTAAGCCCCTGAAATAACTGACGTTCGTAAATTCCGGGATAATTTGTATAAGCCCCACCGCCACTCGGAGTTGTATAAGAGTATCGTCCATATTCATCAACCATCCGGGAAAAGCCTAATCCATGAGTTACTTCATGCAACATGATGGTAACACAATCGTACTTTCCGCTACCCGGGTTGGCATTCAATCCATAGTGAAACGCGTAGTTTGAATTCATTCTTATCCGGATATCTCTTTGGCTGGGTACAACATTATAGCCCGCCAATTGATTCCCAACAGCAGAGCAATACCATGTTTGTGTTTCTGAATTAAAATAGTTTGGCATTCTGGTGGAGGAACCAAGAGTTCCGTCGGCCATAGGCTCAAAGGAAACATTTATATCAACCGGTACTATCCCTGCAAACCGCTCGCTCCAAAGCTCCAGTGCATATTCGGTTGCTGTACGTTGCTCTGTATTCATGGTACCGGATAAAGTAAACTCCAAGTATCCGCCTACCCCTATTTTGATCTCACTTTGATCATTATCAATGTTAAAATGTTCATCGTAAATCCATAAGCCGCCATCAGGTAGCAAATACATATATACATAATAACTCCTCTCTTCTTCCCATTGTGCTGCATAACGTTGAAGTTCAGGGTCATTAGGGTCAACAAGGATAAGTTCCGGTTTTTCCTTAAAAATATGAACAATTTGCCGGTCTTTCGGAAAAGCTTCCTTTATATCTTCTTTGGGCCCATAAAGATAACGGGGAATGTGCACATTTCTCGTGGTTGCAGAAACGGAGGCAACGTTGTGCACCGAAAAATCGTTGGTCGTTTCAAGGATGACATAACGTTCTGCATTTCCCAGTACGCCTTGTTTTAATTCTTCGATGAAGAAAGGGGCTAATTGAAATTCTGCGGCAACACCGGAAATCACCACATGGGCGCCCGTTTGCTCATTTAAAATAACGATTTGCGTATGCTGTGCAGACGAAAAACCAACAACATACACCTCTTTATGAATACTATTTTTTGTTAATGATAAATTAGAAATTTCCGTGTTTCTAATTTGATGGGTTAATTGTGTTATCTTTTCTACCGGCAAATCATTATAATTTACCGAAAAAAGATGCTGTGCATGCACAAAAGTAGCGCTGAATGTAAACGCAACAATAACTGTGATAAAAAGGAGGATTTTTTTCATGAGGATTTTTTTTATAATGTATATAACTTTAGAATTTGGTTAAAATTTTATTGTTTAATTATTTTCTTTACAACTTCGCCGGCATCGGTGGTTATTTTAACGAAGTAAATGCCGGAATTGAGGTGGGAGAGGTTAATTAGGTGATTAGATGATGAGGTGATTAGATGATGAGATGATACTTTTCTACCGTAAACATCAAAAACTTCGATACTATTAATTAGCTTCGCTGAGCTTGCCCCTAACGGGGCTGCGGTTCCTAATTCATAATTCCTAATTTCTAATTCTCCGGTGGTGGGGTTTGGGTAAATGGTAATCTTTTCATATAAACTACCCCGCCCTTCGGGCACCCCTTCAAAATTTGAAGGGGATATTCTACCGTTTCCTTCGTGCCTTCGTGCTTTCGCGCCTTTTCCTTTCTCCTCTTCTCCTTTCTCCT
>WQWP01000056.1 GCA_009787485.1 Lentimicrobiaceae bacterium
TTATTACGATGTTACAGTTTCAGTAAATGCAACAGGAGGCGGTACGGTAACAGGAGACGGGAACTATTACTGTGGCGAAGAATTAACGGTAATAGCCGAAGCCGACACTTGTTACACCTTTTTGTATTGGACGGAAGGCACAGATACTGTTTCTACCGACCTTGAATATACGTTTATATTGGGAACAAGCGATCGTGATTTAATGGCGCATTTTGAACTTGATTATTACAATGTTACAGTTTCAGTAAACGCAATGGGGAGCGGCACGGTAACAGGCAGCGGAAACTTTTACTGTGGCGACACTGCAACCATAACAGTAACCCCTGACCTATGCCACACATTTATAGGATGGTGGATGCCGGACGGTACTTTTGTTTCAGAAGAAAGCATCTACACATTTATTGTAACAGAAAATATCAATTTAGTTGCGCATTTTATAGATTCAGCCAAAATTATAGTCACGGTAAATCCGCCCGATGTAGCTACCATAACGGGAGATGGCTTTTATCCATGCGGAGAAACCGCCATCTTAACGGCAAGTGTTATAGACGAATGTTTTACCTTTGTCAATTGGACAGATGAAAACGATGAAGTAGTATCTTCTAACAATCCCTACATCTTTACCTTAACGGACTCCCGAACTTTGACTGCCAATTTTGAGCCGAAACCGTACTTTATTTATGCTATTCCAAATCCTTCGGGTAGTGGAACGGCTGAGGTAATAGGAGGTAATATTCAAAACTGCGGCGATACGGTAACCGTACAGGCAACCCCCGAATCTTGCTATCACTTTGTCAACTGGACGATAAACGGTGTAGTAGTATCAACCCAGCTTCTCTACGAATTTCCTGTAACCGAAACCACAGTAATATTTGCAAACTTTGCGAAAGACACCTGCGAAATTATCCTGTTGGCAAATCCACCTGCCGGCAGCACACCGCAACCGCTCGGCAGCGGTTTTTATATATGCGGCTCTCCTGCCGTAGCAATGGCATTAACAGACCCCTGCTACACATTTATCAACTGGACGAAAAACGGAGAGGAAGTATCCACACAAGAAAATTATCCTTTCACAGTAACAGAATCCGCTACTTTAATTGCAAATTTTGAACGAAGTTTCTACAACATTGATGTGTCGCCATTTCCAACGGGTGGAGGCAATCTATTTGTACTTGGTGGTGCAGAAAATATTCCATGTGGCTCCGAACGCACTGTTTTAGCAAATCCCAACAATGGTTACACATTTGTTGGATGGTTTGAAAATAACATCCTTGCATCTACAGACAATCCATGGACATTTGAAGTAACTGAAAACCGAGACCTGGTAGCGCATTTTACATTAATACCCTACGAAGTTATCATATCGGTACAACCTTCCCAAGCCGCCACATTTACCGGAAACGGAATTTATAATATTGGCGATAACGCCACCGTAACAATAATTCCAAACCCCGGCGGTTGTTGCAACTTTCTCTATTGGCAAGAGAATGGAAATAATGTCTCCGTACAACTTTCCCATTCATTTCCGGTAACCGGTAATCACGAATTAATTGCAATTTTTGATTGTGATGTTCTTGCCGTTACCCTGTCAGCGGATCCACCTGAAGGTGGCACTGTTTCAGCTGGAGGTAATTACATCTGCGGAGACACTATTACCGTAACTGCAACCCCTGAAAATGATTGTTGGGAGTTTGTCAACTGGACAAAAAACAACATCCCTATTTCCACAGAGAATCCATGGAGTTTTGAAGTAACCGAAAACAATAACTTAGTGGCAAACTTCATTCAGAAAACCTACCATGTAACTGTAGAACATTTAACAGGCGGTACGGTTTCCGTTGAAGATACTACCATGCTTTGCATCCCCGGTGGAACTTATTTAACAGTAGAGGCGTTCCCCGACCTTTGTTACACCTTTGCTGGATGGTGGTCACAAGAGGGCGATTCTATTTCTATAAATAATCCTTACACATTTCTTGTAACCGAAGACCGTAATTTGGTGGCGCACTTCATTCAAAGCCCCTACGATGTAACTGTAGCAGTCTATCCATTAGCAGGCGGCGAAGTTACCGGCGGCGGAAATTTCAACTGCGGAGTCTCAACCACTGTAACCGCAACAACTAATGATTGTTGGACATTTGTTGGATGGTGGACACAGGAGGGCGATTCTGTTTCTACAAATAATCCCTACACATTTGTTGTAACAGAAAACATCAATTTAGTGGCACACTTTGAACAGTACGTTTATGACGTAAATCTTTCGGCATCCCCATCAGATGGCGGCAATGTTACAGGTAGTGGCAATTACAACTGCGGCGATACTATTACAGTAGCAGCAACTTCTTATGAGTGTTGGGAGTTCGTTAACTGGACAGAAAACGGTATCCCTGTTTCCACAGAGGATACATGGCGTTTTGAAGTTACCGAGAACCATGATTTGGTGGCAAACTTCATTCAGAAGACCTACCATGTAACCGTAGAACATTTAACAGGCGGCATAATTTCATTTGGCGATACAGTCATTTCCTGCGTTTCCGGTGGAACTTTAATAATTATAGAGGCTACCTCTGACTCATGTCACACGTTTGCCGGTTGGTGGACGCAAAACAACAATTTTGTGTCACTTAATAATCCTTACTCCATTTACGTAACAAGCGATACTACTTTGGTGGCGCATTTTGAGAGAATAACTTACAAAATTAATGTCTCAGAAAACCCAATTGAAGGCGGCACTGTTATCGGTGATAGCACATACAATTGTGGCACAACGGCAACCGTAAGAGCAGCCGCAAACCCTAATGATTGTTGGAAATTCATCAACTGGACAGAAAATGGTGAAGAGGTATCCAAAGATAATCCTTATCGCTTTGAGGTAAGTAAAGACCGTGATTTGGTGGCGCACTTTGAGAAGGCAAAGTATGAGATTACTTTACAGGCAGATCCGGCGGCGGGAGGCACTGTAACAGATAGTGGGCCCCATGACTGCGGAGATACTATCACTGTAATGGCAAGGTCAAATCCCGGCTTCATATTTAGCGAATGGACAATAAATGGAACTAAGGTTTCTGATAGTGCTGAATATGAATTTATTGTCACAAACAACACTCACTTGATAGCGCATTTCATGCAGTCGCATTACAGCGTAACAGTCTCAAACAACGACACACTCTACGGCACTACAGAACCTGAAGGAACAGTATTGTACGAAATCGGCTCTACTGCACGTGTCATAGCGCGTGAACAAAACTGCTACAGTTTTGTAAACTGGACAACAAATGATGGCGAAAAGCTCTCTACTGATATTATTTACGAGTTTGTTGTTTCAAAAGATACAACGCTGATAGCCAACTTCTCTGCGCTTTGTTTTGATACTTATTGCCCAACGCTCTGGTGTAATACCTTCATGCTTGACTTGCACACGTTGGGGCTTGTGTATTCTGAGGTTGAAGATTGCGAGTGGTATATAGACGGGATTAAAGTTGATAATACGCAAACCATCAACCAGTTCAGTTACTCAGCAGGTCCTAATAGTGACGATAGGCTGACGTGTAACGTGCCATATATGTATAAATTAAAATTTAAGAATCGTACTAATTGGTTGTGCTCTTCCACGAAAGTACTTTCTGCATGCTGTGATCCGCCAAATAAGTCGCCGAAAAATCTTGTGATTTTTCCCAATCCAACTCGGGGTAACAATTCGTTTACCGTTGAAAATGTTATTGCAGGCGAAACGGTGCACATATATAACCAATACGGTATCCACGTAAAAAGCATCATTGCTACCGGAGATGTTATCTCAATGACTCTCAATGTATCTTCGGGAGTTTATATGATACGCTGCGGGGAGAGATATGGAAAAATAGTAATCATAAGGTAAAAACATCCCATATATGCAACAATTCAGATATTATCTTTTATTTATTGCTCTTCTTTGTCCATTATTTCTTGTTGGACAAGATGTTATTTTAGAAATCAATTCTACGCCATCCACCTGCTTTGCAAATGGTACAATTACCATTACGCTAATGGGAAGTGATATGGATAGTTTGTCACAAATAAATTATAAAGTAAAAAATATTGCTACTGGGGATGAGCGCCTCGGAGTAGCCCCTCAATTTAAAAATCTTTCAAAAGGAGATTATTTGGTTTCCATGGATGCTTTTTTTCAAGAAACGCCCATACAAATAACCGACACTACCACAGTGGATGGAGATTATACTGCCCCTACTGCTTTTAAGGTAAACTCAGATAGGTTAATCGGTACGCGAAAAACATTTAATTGTAAAAATTCGGGAAGAGTATCTTTACTCATTGAAGGAGGCGTTTTTCCTTATATGGTTGAAACATACTTAAATTCATCTCTTTTTCGGGTAGATACGTTTAATACGCATCAAAATTCAGGAACATCTCAAAATATGCCCGATTATAAAGATTACTATAATTTCGAAGAGCTACCTGCCGGAAACTTTTTATTTAAAATTAAAGACGGATGTGATTACGGATTACCGAACGTCTCGGAAACAGTAGAAACCCTTTGGGAAGATTATCACTGCTACTATATGTATTTGTATGTAAGCAACTATTTCTATGATTACAATATTGTGCATCTTCTGTTTCATCAGTATTATTATTACAATGATTATTATTGGGGTGATCTTTACAAATATTATTATGATCAAGCATTTAGAAATATTCCATGGTGGGAATACACCTACTCCTCAGGTGAAGAAGAAAATGATTGGGAAGATATCCCTCCTTCATGGCAAGTTTTTGATACGGTAAATGTCTTTTCCTCAGATTGCGATCCTTGGAGTAAAGAATATCTCGTAAAAATTAGGGTCAAAGATTGTGATGAGATTGCTTGTAGTAATGAGTTTGCAGTGAAACTAAATCCATATTTGTATGTGAATATGGAAACTTATGTAAATGCGTATGTAGAAAACCTGTTTGATCCGGTTACAGGTTGTGGAAGCGAAGTGGTAGTGGATGAGGATGAAGAAATGACGCTCAAATTAGAATTCTGGGGAAATTTTTTCATCCCTCCCGTTCATTTTATCGTTACACATATTGCTTCCGGAGAAGTTTGGTTGGATACAATGGTGAATGCAAGCTCATTTAGAACTGATACACTCATTCACCGAAACCATGTTGGCGAAATTTTGCACTTTGTTGCAATGTATGGTGATAGCTGTATTTTATTTGACTATGAATACGCCATACCCCCACCATACATACCTGTAGTAAGTGAACCTTACTGGTACAATCCATATTATTCTCAGAGAACATGTGACAGTATATTTGATTACGATTATATCCATTTCATTTGGACGGGATGTGGCACTACGAACAACAAGCCTCCCGAAAACACTGTTATAAATCTTATTGAAAGCCCTGATAATTACCTCAGTTTTACCGGTATTTATAATCGTAGCTTAGATCAATGGAACATATTGTATGACAATATGGTTTTGGATACTGCTTATTCACCATATAGTTGTGAAATTTATTTTCAAGCAGGAAAGCTTATTTCCGGAACTTACCTATGGGTCATTACTGATGATTGTGGTAGAGCAGATACAATACAAACATATTACTGGTTTGCAGATTTTTATGATTATGAAATTGAGGAATCGCTTACTTTTGAATCACAATTAACCTGTGAAGGAGAAAAGTATTTGCCCAAAGTAAAATTAGTCGGCACACGCAGAATTGACGGATATAAAGAAACAATGCCCGTTTATTATTATGTAAACGGTATTCCCGGGGGATGTTATCCAACCTCCGGCGTGTGTAATAATGATTTTGTTACATTTACCATACCTGGAAACTATCAACTCTCATTTGGGGCAACGTGTCTCGCACCACCGGACACAATTATAACCTATATTTACAAAGGGTTAGTGCTTCTTAAAGCCTACGGTTACGCTTGTAATGACGGGGTAAACGAAGTCAGTAAAATTGTGGTAGAAGTGGATTCTACAACGGGAGTAGCGCCCTACGGGTTTGACCTCTATACGTTAAACGGCGATTTTATCTCGTCGAACAACACAGGAATCTTCTATGAGGGCACTCCCGACAGCACTTTTTTAGTAATCATAACCGACCAATGCGGAACTACTTACAGTCAAAATATTAAAATTGAACGTTTAATGACCGGAAGGGTGGCTTTTGCTAAGAATAGTATGACTTGCCTCGGAGATACCATTGGTTTATATGTTGTTTCATTTCTGGGCGACCAAGTAGAGTTCCATTGGGAAGGACCAAACAATTTCTTTGGTCAAGGCAGAGAGATTGAGATTAGCAATGCCTCTCCCGAACATGAAGGATATTATATTGTTTACATTACCGGATTAGAGTGTTTTATTATAGATAGCATTTATATTTCGATTGTCTTTCCTGTTACAACGTATATTTCGGATACGATTTGTTTTGGTGCCAGCTATACAAGTCATGGTTTTACTATTTTGCCGGAGGAGATCCCAAATCCCAATAGCATCTACCATTTTTTTCAATTTCAAAAAACGATGCCTTATAATTGCGACAGTATCATAGTACTGACTTTAATAGTAAATCCGGTTTATGAAACGCATATTTTTGGAACCGTTGGTTATGGCGGTTATAATTTCTTCGGAGAGATTTTGCACAATGCCGGAACCTATACCCACACGCTACAAGCGATAAACAACTGCGATAGTATCATAGTGCTCACTTTAACTTTAAAAACTTACACCATTACCGTTATACCCTACCCGCCGGGATGGGGTAACGCTTGTTGCAATGGAATTGATATCCCTTATGGGAACTTGTTTCCCATATCTGCAACTCCTAATGAGTGCTACTCTTTTGTTGGCTGGTTTGAAGCAGATACCTTAGTTACCGAAAATCAGAATTATATCGTTGAAGTGGACACAAGCCGTACTTTTATCGCTATTTTTGAACCATTTACCCATAACATTGCCCTATCGGTAAACCCGCCGGAGGTTGGCATTGTTGAAGGTGGCGGCAACCGCCCTATATGCAAACCAACTATCGTAACTGCCATTACCGTTGATCCTTGCTACAAATTTGTAAACTGGACAGAAGATGGCGAGGAGGTTTCTACCGATTCTTCCTATCTCTTTATTGTAACTGCTCCGCGCAATTTAGTGGCTAATTTTGAATTGAAGAAGTTTAATATATTTACGCAATCGAACCCAACCGGAGGCGGCTCAACTCAGGGCGGAGGAACAGATATTCCCTGCGACTCTACCGTATGTATAATCGCCATCCCGGAGTTCGGCTATAAATTTGTGAACTGGACGGCACAGAATGGGCAAACTTCAACTAACAATCCTCATTGTTTTCAAGTATGGGATGATAACATTTGGACAGCAAACTTTGAATTGAAAACCTACACAATCATCACGTTGTCGAACCCGCCATACGGCGGCACAACCGAAGGCAGCGGAAACTATACGCACGGCGATACCGTAACTGTGAAAGCATTTCCCGAAGATTGTTATGTATTTGTAAATTGGATGATTAACAATATTGAAGTTTCTACAAACAACCCCTATATCTTTGCGGCGACAAGTTCTTTAGATACGACCTATTTGGTGGCAAACTTTGAAAGAAAAATCTTTTCCGTTTTTGCAATAGTAAATCCAACAGGCAGCGGCACAGTTTCAGTTTCAGAAAGCGGCAATTATTACTGCGGAGATACGAGCACCGTAATTGCAATCCCCGAAGAGTGTTACCACTTCGTCAGTTGGACAATCGACGACATCGTAGTATCCACTCAACCTATATACCAATTTCTTGTTACCGGAATGATTGTATTGGTGGCTAACTTTGCCATTGATACCTGCGAGATTACCTTAGTCGCAAACCCAACAACAGGTGGCACGCTTTTCGGTACCGGCACTTACTTGTGTGGACAACCTGCCGTAGCAATGGCATTTACAGACCCCTGTTACACTTTTATCAACTGGACAAAAAACGGAGACACTGTCTCTTGGAATGAAATATATCCTTTCACCGTAGAAGAAAATTGTACTTTGATTGCGAATTTTGAACAGAAATATTTCTACATCACGGTGTCGCCGGATCCTCCGGATGGCGGGCTTGCTTTAGAATCCGGCTACTATCCCTGTGGCGATACAGGAACCTTCTGTGCCGTTGAATTTCCAGATTATGACTTTATCAAATGGACAGAAGACAACGTTTTTGTCTCAGATGAAAATTGTATTATTTTTGAGGTAACCGGAGACCGTGAATTGGTAGCGCATTTTACGTTAAAGAGTTTCGAAGTTATCGTATCGGCGAACCCTCCCAAAGGCGGCACGGTTACCGGCGGCGGAGTCTATAATATTGGCGATACTGCCACCGTAACGGCAACTCCAAATCCCAACGGCTGCTACCAATTTTTCTGCTGGCAAGAGAATGGTAACTGTGTTTCCGTAGAACTTTCCCATTCGTTTCCGGTAACCGGAAATCACGAATTGGTCGCAATTTTTGAAGTTGATGTTTTTGAAATATCCCTTTCGGCAAATCCACCTGAGGGCGGCGCTGTTGCCGGCGGAGGCACCTACAACTGCGGAGATACGGCTACTGTAACGGCAACCCCTATTGATGAGTGTTGGAAGTTTGTTTGTTGGACAACTGAAAACGGCGATATTTTTACCGATAATCCGTTGCATTTTGAAGTAACCGAAGATTATGATTTGGTGGCAATCTTCATTCAAAAAATCTACAATATAACCATAGTAGCCGATCCCTTAGCCGGCGGCACAGTCTCAGTTGGCGATACTACCATTGCATGTGTTTCCAACGGAACTTTCTTAACAGTAGAGGCATTCCCCGAAGAATGTTACACATTTACCGGCTGGTGGACGCAAGATGGCGATTTCATATCCATAAGTAATCCCTACACTTTTAACGTAACAAAAAGCGATACTTTGGTGGCGCAATTTGAAATAAATAGTTTTACTGTCAACCTTTCGGCGTTGCCAATAACGGGCGGTGGCGTTTCCGGCGGCGGCAATTACAACTGCGGCGATACAGCAACCGTAACAGCAACTCCTAATGATTGTTGGACGTTTATTGGATGGTGGACACAAGAAGGAAACTCCGTATCTACAGATAATCCTTACACATTTGTTGTAGCAGAAAACATTAATTTAGTAGCGTACTTTATTGATTCTGTTAAGGTTACTATCATAACAAATCCACCGGGAGTTGGCACCGTAACCGGCAGCGGATTCTATATTTGCTACGAAACGGTAACTGTAGCAGCAACCCTCATAGACGACTGTTACACTTTTGTTAACTGGACGAATGAAGATGGAGATACCCTCTCCTCTAACAATCCCTATCTATTTACCGTAATAGAATCACAAACTTTGATTGCCAATTTTGTGGCTAATACCTTCAATGTTTACGTGATAGCAAGCCCAACAGCCGGCGGCACAGTGTCAGGTGGCGGCAATTACATCTGCGGAGACACGAGCACCGTAACAGCAATCCCCGCCAACTGCTACCATTTTGTCAACTGGACGATAAACAACATTGAGGTATCCACCCAACCTTTGTACGAATTTCCTGTAACCGGAACAACTGTATTGGTTGCAAACTTTGCCATAGATACCTGCGTAATTACCTTGGTTGCAAATCCACCCACAGGCGGCACACTTCTCGGTACCGGCACTTACGAGTGTGGACAACCTGCCGTAGCCATGGCATTTACAGACCCCTGCTACACTTTTATCAATTGGACGAAAAACGGCGATACAGTCTCTTGGGATGAAATATATCCTTTCACAGTAGAAGAAACCTGTATTTTGATTGCTAATTTTGAGCGGAATAATTACTACATCGCTGTGTCGCCGGATCCACCGAATGGCGGTCTTGCTATCGAATCCGGCTACTATTACTGTGGCGATACGGTAACCTTATCCGCAATTCCGTTTTCAGATTACGATTTTATTGAATGGAGGGAAAACAACGTTTTTGTCTCCGATGAAGCCGATTTTAGTTTTGAAATAACCGAGCCTCGCGAGTTGGTAGCGCATTTTGCATTAATTACTTACGAAGTTACCGTGGAAATAGAACCCGAAGCAGCGTGCAGCAATATTTCAGGCGCCGGAATCTATAATTTGGGCGATACCGCCACCGTAACGGTAGATCTATCCAGCGACTGTTGCAACTTTATCGGTTGGAAAGAGAATGGCGATTATGTTTCCGACCAATCTTCCCATTCGTTTTCTGTAACCGGAAATCACCATTTAGTTGCGGTTTTTGAAGTTGAAGTTTTTGAAATCACACTTTCGACAAACCCTTCAGACGGCGGCGATGTTACGGGTGGTGGCAACTACAACTGCGGAGACACAATCACCGTAACAGCCACATCTGCTGAATGCTACACCTTCGTCAACTGGACGGATGAAAACGGCGAGGTTTACACCGGAAATCCATTGTATTTTGAAGTAACAGAAGACCTCAATTTGACAGCTAACTTTGAGTTGACCCCCTATAATATAACCGTAATAGCGAAACCTTCAACAGGAGGCACAGTATCAGGCGGCGGCGATATTCCCTGCGACTCTCTTATCACCGTAACGGCAATTCCTGACTCTTGTTACACCTTTGCCGGCTGGTGGACGCTAAATGGCAGTTCTATATCCACAAACAATCCATACACGTTTAACGTAATAAAAAGCGATACTTTGGTGGCGCACTTCGAAATAAAGAGATTTACTATCAACCTTTCGGCATTTCCATCGGAAGGAGGCGGTGTTTCCGGTGGCAGTACCGACATTCACTGCGACTCTCTCATTACCATAACAGCAACCTCCAATGATTGCTGGGCGTTTGTTGGCTGGCGAACACAAAATGGCGACTCTGTATCTACAAAAAATCCCTACATATTTAATGTAAGAAAAAGTGAAAATTTGGTGGCGCACTTTGAGTGGATCAACTATGAGATTATTTTATCGGCAAATCCACCGGATGGAGGTATAGTGGCGAGTGGAGGAAACTATGTCTGCGGAGATACCATTACTATATCGGCAACCTCCAATCAGGGTTTCAAATTTGAAAAATGGACAACAGTAGATGGTTCTCATATTACTTATGATCCTGTATTTGATATAACAGTGAATAGCGATAATACTTTCGTTGCGCATTTCACGCAGTCGCATTACCGTGTAACGGTATTAATCAACGACACGCTCTACGGAACTACAGATACAAAAGGAACAGTATTGTACGAAGCCGGTTCCATCGTAAGGATCATTGCGTATGAAAAAAACTGCTACAGCTTTATAAATTGGACAGCAATAAATGGCGAACAGATTACCATCAATAATATTTACGAGTTTATAGTTACAAAAGACACAACACTGATTGCTAACTTTTCTGCGCTTGATTTCGATACTTATTGCCCAACGCTCTGGTGCAATACCTTTATGCTTGACTTGCACACGTTGAGACTTGAGTACGGAGAGATAGAAAATTGTGAGTGGTATATTGACGGTGCTAAAGTTAGAAATACGCAAACCATCAACCAGTTCAGCTACTCAGCAGGCCCAAATTTCGATGATCGGCTGATGTGTGGGGTGGAGTATATGTTTAAACTAAAATTTAAGAATCGTACTAATTGGTTGTGCTCATCCTTAAAAGTAATCAAAGATAATTGTTGTAATTTGCCAGGTGCGCCGCCGAAAAATCTAGTAGTTTTTCCCAATCCTACAAGAGGAGACAATTCGTTTACTGTTGAAAATGTTATTCCAGGCGAAGCGGTGCAGATATTTAACCAATATGGCATCTACATTAAAAGCGCCGTTGCCACCGGAGAGGCTATCTCAATGACCCTTAGCAATGTATCTTCTGGAGTTTACATGATACGCTGTGGCGAGAGATTCGGAAAAATAGTAATAATAAGATAATAATTAGAAAAATATGAATAACTTTAGAAAAGAGAATAGAATTTTCTCAAAAAAAACAATTTTAACACTGTTTGCAATAACTGCTTTATGTGTATCTGTGAGTGCTCAAAGACAGATTAAGGCGCCCAATGAATTTTCCATCTTTGGCGGAGGCGCTTACACTTTCATTTATTTTCAACAACCGTTTGATGGTGTACATGGCATCTCTTCAAAAGGTTTTGGCGCTGATTTGGGGGTCAGTTTTACTGCCTTTGCGGGTAAATATGTGGGATTTCATATAGGCTTGGGAATGGGTACATATAATATAAAAGCTTTAGTGGATAGCTTTACATTTGTTACTCCTAACTATGCCAGCGCTCCCAACCTATTTGGTGATGACCAACCTTACGATTTGTACACTACATTATCAGGCTATAAAGAAAAACACACTATCTATTTTTTGACCATCCCTTTGATGCTACAGTTTCAAACAGTGCCTAAGAGTAAGAGTGCATATTATTCAGGCATAAAAAAAAGTTTCTATGCAATGACAGGTGTTAAACTGAATTTTCTAATAAAAAAGCAGTATGAAGTGGAAATTGAAGAACTTAAAAATATAGCGCATTTTACGCAATTAGACAATTGGGCAGGAACACAGATATTTGCAGGTTTAGGACGTTTCAAAGGCAACACCTCCTACGGGCAACATGAAATTTTTATGCCTGTATTCACATTCGAGGCAGGTATTAAATGGTTTATTTCAAACAATGCAAATCTTTATACCGGAGCTTATTTCGATTGCGGACTGAACGACCCCACAAAAAGCATCCGAAAACCTGCAAGCAACTATACTTCTGAAAATAAACTTGCCGACCTCTCTCTTTTAGAGTTTTACAACAACAGCTTCTTAATGGGAGTGGGTATTAAATTGCGTTTAGCTTTTTTTAACTCTTCAAAATACGTGCCTTGCCGTTAGAAAAGCAAATATTTGTACTTTTTAATTATTTTCGCGGTCAAAAACCCCGAAAAATAATTGCCAAAATAGTATAAATTTCTAATTAACAAAAATATGAAAAAAGCGCCTTTATTGCTTTGCCTTTTACTTGCTTTAGGCTTTCTGTTCGCGCAAGAAAAACAAGCCAACTATGCACGTGTTAAAATACATGCTTCTACCCATGAGCATTTTATCACATTACTACAAAAAGGCGTTTGCCTTGATAACTTAGAAATAAAAAAAGGAGTCTATATTATCGGCGAATTTTCGGATTGGGAGCTGGAGAGAATCATCGAAACTGAAATTCCTTTTGAAGTGCTGATTGAAAACATGTCGGATCATTATGTAAAACAAAATATCGAACATTCTATTGAAAAACTCAACGAGGAGATGAGGAAAAACCCTAAAATATTCAATGGAAATCGCACGCCTGCCCACTTTCATTTAGGAAGCATGGGCGGATATTTTACATTGGCAGAAATCATGACGGAGTTGGATGAAATGCGGACGGAGTTTCCACATCTCATTTCGGCTAAAACTGCTTTTCCGGAGCAAACAGTTCAAGGGCGAAGCATATACTGGGTAAGAATTTCTAATAACCCCGATATAGATCAGGAAAAGCCGCGTGTGCTTTATACTTCACTTACTCATGCACGCGAGCCGGCAGGGATGCAGCAAATGATCTATCAAATGTGGGATCTGCTGGAAAAGTACGATGTTGACCCTGAAATTACTTATTATATTGATAACTTGGAACTTTACTTTGTGCCTTGCGTAAACCCCGATGGATACGAACGCAACAGATCTACCAACCCAAACGGCGGCGGAATGTGGCGAAAAAACAGAAAACAAAATTCAATAATTTCTTATGGCATTGACCTCAATCGAAACTGGGGTTATCAATGGGGTTACGATAATACAGGATCTTCTCCTAATGGAAGTTCGGAAACATACAGAGGAACAGCCCCTTTCAGTGAGGTGGAAACGCAAGTACTCAGAGATTTTTGTGAGAGTACAGAGATTTCGCTCTGTTTGAGTAATCATACCTATAGCAATTTATTGGTGTACCCTTATGGATATATCAACTCCTATCCACCGGAACACTCTATTTACGTGGCTTATGCCCAAAGGCTTACTTCGGAAAATGGTTATGCTTTCGGAAATTGTTTCGAATTATTGGATTATTATTCTAATGGCAGTTCCGACGATTGGTTGCACGGAGAACAAACAACTAAGAATATGGTATTTGCATTTACTCCTGAAGCCGGAGACCCTGCCGAAGGGTTTTGGCCTCCCTCTCATCGCATTGAAGCGATTTGCGCAGGACATGTAACCATGAATAAGTATCTAATGCGTTTTGCTTTGCCTTTCGTCGAAATTGAAGATAAAACAGAAACAGCATTCCAA
>WQWP01000057.1 GCA_009787485.1 Lentimicrobiaceae bacterium
ATTCGCCGCGCTTCCGGCAGGCTGGTACAACGATCCCCTCAACAGGTATCAAGACCTGTACGGCTTTGCCGGTTGGTGGGCAAGCAATACCCCCGCCGGAACCAACGCCTACTACTTCTACCTGACCTATTATTGTGATGAACTCAGGAGCGATTTGACGAATAAGACGAATGCGATGAGTGTGAGGTGTGTGATGGAATAATTACAGACAAAATTTACCGCCTTATCCATCCTGAGCCGGAATGGTATTGGTGATCTAATCAAAAAATAATTCGTGCAAATTCGCGAAATTCGCGGACAAAATATTAACCACGACATACTTTGGCGCACACATGTTTTATTGTGGTTGTATAATAGATTTAAATGAAAAACCTTTAGGGTTCTTTCATTTTAAGTCAAAAAAAATAATATTTTTGCCCCCCAATTTATAAACCTATAAACTTATGATTTACATTCCAAGAAGAAAACTTGCCATGGTTGCGTTTGGCGGAAATGCCATTCTCAGAAGCGGCCAAAAAGGAACTTACGAAGAACAGCTTAAAAATGTAATGGATACCTGCAGGTCGTTACACAGATTATATGAACAAGATTGCGATTTGGTAATCGGACACGGAAACGGCCCTCAAGTGGGCAATGTAATGTTGCAACACGATGCCGGCGCCAAAATGTACGGCATTGAAGCCATGCCCATGGACGCCTGTGTGGCTGAAACACAAGGCTCTATCGGATATATGATTGAGTTGGCTTTTCGCAACATCTTCTTTAAAGAAAAGATTCGCAAACACGTGATTACCTTGGTAACTCAAGTGGTGGTTGACGAAAATGATCCTGCATTCCAAAATCCTACCAAACCCGTAGGCCCTTATTATACTAAAGAACAAGCCAATATATTTGCTGCAGAAACCGGCGCAAAATACGTGGAAGATCCCAAAGGAAACGGCTGGCGCAAAGTGGTAGCCTCTCCAACGCCCAAACATGTGAGCAACATAGATGTAGTGCAACGTTTGGCAACCTCTGGTTATGTGGTAATTACCTGCGGCGGCGGCGGCGTTCCCGTGGTGCGCAACCAAAACGGCAGTAAAGGCATGGAAGCCGTGATTGACAAAGACTTAGCTTCCGCACTCGCCGCCATAGAGATGAAAGCCGACGAGTTTTATATCTTAACCGACGTCCCCAAAGTTTACATCAATTTTAGAAAAGAAAACGAACAAGCCTTAGATACCATCACCGTTGCCGAAGCTAAAAAATATTTGGAAGAAGGGCAGTTTACGGAAGGGTCTATGGCGCCTAAAATTCGCGCGGCTATCTTCTTTGTAGAATATGGCGGCAAAGAGTGTATTATCACGGAAGCGGGGCAGTTGGGGAATCCGAATTGTGGGACACGTATTATTGCGTAACAAATTGAGAATTAGGAATTAGAAATTAGGAATTAAGAATTAAAATCACCTAATCATCTAATCACCTAATCATCTAATCATCTAATCATTAATCATTAATCATTAATCATTAAATTTTTTATGGAACCGAAAGACCTTCAACACCCGGAAGATGAGCAATTGCAACATCAAGAGGTGAACGCCGGTGCTTCTGAAGAAGCCCAACCCCATGCGGAAACTGAACTCCCCGCCCCTACTACTGAGGTTGAAACAGTAGTGGAAGAAATCCCTGAAACTACTGAGGTTGAAACAGTAGTGGAAAAAACCCCTGAAACTACTGAGAACGAAGTAGTAGAAGAAACCTCTGAAGCTACAGAAAATGAAGTAGTGGAAGAAGAAGAAAAAGAAGAAGAAACATCAGTAGAAGAGACCTCTGCCGAAGAAGAAGTAACAACGGAAGAAATTCCTATCGTAGAAGAGACCCCTGCTGAAGAAGAGCCCTTAGTACCGGAACCCTTATCTCCCGAAGTTCCCTCAGTAGCTGAAGAAACTACCGTCCCCCTATCTCCTCCCTTATTAACCGAACAATCCGTGAGTGAAATCTATGAGGAAATTGAAGACAATCAACAGGATTCTTTAGAGGTTCCAGAAGATGAGGCCGATGAAATTGACGAATCGGAAAGAGAACCCGAATCCATGGAAGACATAGAAAAAGAGTATGAGAGCCTCTCTTTCGAGCAGTTGATAGAAAAACTACAGGAGGTGGTTAGTGTTGAGAATATCAACCACATCAAACAACGGGTTAGTGTGCTGAAAGCCGCTGTATTACATCACGTTAAACAGTTAAAAAAAGAAGCGCTCGATAAATTTATTGAAGAAGGCGGTAACAAGGAGGAATTTGAGTATGTTCCTTCCGAATGGGAAGCTAAATTTAACGCTGCGTTAAAAACATATAAAGACAACAAAACAAAATTTCTTGAAAATTTAGAGGTAGAGAAGCAAAAAAATTTGGAAGCGAAACAACAAATTATTCAAGGATTAAAAGAATTGGTGGAAAATGAAACCGTTCTAAAAGTATTAAACGATAAGTTTAAAGAATTTCAGGAAAAATGGCGCGAAATTGGCCCGGTGCCTCAAAACGAGTCTTCTAACTTGTGGCAACATTACCATTTCTATGTAGAGAAATTTTTTGATATTTTGCGCATTAACAAAGAATTGCGCACGTTAGATTTGAAGAAAAACCTGGAACAAAAAATCAAGTTGTGCGAGCAAGCGGAAGAATTGTTGTTGCAAGATTCCATTGGCAAGTCGTTCAAAGAGTTGCAACGTCTTCACGAAGAGTGGCGCGAAATTGGTCCGGTGCTCGATGATAAAAAAGAGGAGATTTGGGAACGCTTTAAGAATGCAACCAATCAATTAAACCAAAGACGTAGAGATTATTACGATTCGTTATTGGGCGAGCAACAAAACAACTACAATGCAAAAGTGGTAATTTGCGAACAAGCCGAAGAATTGGTTGCCTCCGAGCCGAAAACGTTGAAAGAGAGCAATGTCGTGAGCGATAAACTGACAGAATTATTGAAAGTTTGGAAAACGTTAGGACCTGCCCCCGCAAAATTGAACGAAGGAATATGGCAACGATTTAAAAGTTCTTTAGATAAATTCTTCACCTCAAAAAAAGAGTATTTACAATATCTCAAAAACGAACAACTGCAAAATTACAATCAAAAACTCACGTTAGCCATTCAGGCAGAAGCACTTGCATTAAGAAACGATTGGAAAAAAGCAACCGAAGAAATGATTGCGCTTCAAAATGAGTGGAAACAAATCGGTCCTACTGCGCGTAAAAATTCAGAAATTGTGTGGAAACGTTTCCGCACCGCTTGTGATAAGTTTTTTGAAAGCAAGGCTAATTATTTTGCCAATTCTCAAACTATTGAGGCTGAAAATCTTCAAAAGAAAGAAGAGTTAATCAAAAAAATTGAGGAGCATATATTTATTGATAACAAAAATGAAAATTTAGAAGCGATGAAAGCATACCAACGCGAGTTTATGGAGTTGGGACATGTGCCGCGTAAAGAGAAAGATAAAATTTATGCCAAATTCAGAGAAGCTGTAAATAAACGTTTTGAAGATTTGAAGATGACGATGGAGGATGTAAAACGTAGCAATTTTAAATCCAAAATAGACACCATCTTAAATAATCCTAATGCGGATCAGATTTTAGATAAAGAGCGTAGGTTTTTGACTAACAAACTGCAACAGTTAAAAGATGATATTGCATTATGGGAGAACAATTTAGGTTTCTTTGCCAATTCTAAAAATGCGGATTTGTTGAAGGCTGAGTTTTCTAAGAAGATTGAGGCGGCTAAGGAGGAGGTGAAGGAGTTGGAGTATAAGGTAAAGATGATGGTGCAGAAGTAGCACTATGAAACCCCTACAAATTCGTATAGACAAATGGCTTTGGAGCGTGCGCTTATTCAAAACGCGCGCTATGGCTACCGATGCGTGCAATGCCGGCAAAGTGAAAATGAGCGGCGTTAACCTCAAGCCCTCGAAAGAGGTGAAAACAGATGAAATTTACAATGTTAAAATCGGTCAATTAGACAAAACGGTGCAAGTGGTAGATGCCCCAAAAAGCCGCGTTGGCGCAGCTTTAGTGCCAAATTACTATCTCGATTTAACTCCGGAGGAAGAATACAACCGCGTAAAATCTTTGCGTACTACATTTGAGTATAGAGACCGTGGGGAGGGGCGGCCTACGAAGCGGGATAGGAGGCAGATTGAGTATTTGAAGGATTATTTTAGCAGATAATCTCACCTGCCCACAATCTTTCCAAAAATATTTTCCCTTTCACTTCGTAATATTTTTTATCGCATACAACGGATAAACATCTATTTTTTCATATTTCCCAAAATTTTCCTGCGATACACGTATGCCTCTCTCTAATTGCTTTTCCTTCAGAAAAATATATAAGCTTTGCATACTGCCTTTTTTCCCTGATTTTACTTCAATAGGCAAAATTCTTCCCTGTTTTTGCCACAAAAAGTCAATTTCTGCCTGACTGTTTTTTGTTTCCTTCTGCCAATAAAATAATTCTGTGCGGTTTGTAGTCGATTTTAGCAATTCCAATCCTGTAAATAGCTCGGCAATAGCACCTTTATTAATTGCCTCAAAATCATCATTCAACAACAAGTCGCTTAAATCAAATTGCAATAAACGGTGGAAAATGCCGGTATCAAGCAGAAAATATTTTCTGAATTTTGGATTTGCCTCCGCGCCCACAGGTAATCCATTGGCTGCCGTATGCGTTACAGGAAAAATTAACCCTGCCATTGTAAGCAGTTCCAAACAAAGTTTCACCTGATACGCATTAAGTTCGGGCGTGGCTTTGGTGTAAATAAATTTTCCGCCATTTTGCCTGACAACTGCTTTGAAAATTTCCAAAAGCATAAAAGCTGATATTCGCTTTCGATATTTTACAAAATCATCCTGATAAGAATCTATTAAATCATCTAAAATTTGTCGGCACTTGAGTAAATCGCCTGTTTTAACATAATAGCTAACAACTTTGGGCATTCCGCCAACAATCAAAAAGCGTTTATAAAGGTGTAATGCTTTGGAATGAACGGCATCCGATAAAGGATTTTCGGGCGTGGCTTTGGCTATTGCTTGCGCCAACATTTTTTCGTCCAAAGCATTTAAAAATTCGTCGAACGAAAAAGGATACAAATATAATGAACGTACACGCCCAACACCAAACGAAGGTAACTCTTCCAATGCAAACTCTAAAAGCGAACCTGCTGCAATAACGTGTAAGTCAGGCATTTTTTCATAAAAAAAACGTAAAGAAGAGATAGCGGGAACACACGCTTGAATTTCATCAAAAAACAATAATGTTTTGCCTGCTTCAATAGGTACATTAAAAATCAATGACAACTCCTGACAGATTCGTTGAAGTATGTCATTTTTATTTTTTTGAAGCCTTTAATTTCATGCTGCAAAAATATAAATTTTTATTTTTCCAAACCAATATGTGGTTGTTTTTTTTATTTTTCCAAATCAATATAAGGAATGATATTTTATATCACCCTTTCCGTCTGACGACAGCGGAAAAATCTACGAATTTGTAAAAAACACTCGCTGTCGTCATCCACCTTTCCCGCAAGCGGGAAAGGAATTAGGCTTGTACAGTATCACGGAATTATGATACTGTACAGAGAAACTAAATTTTTTCCCGATTCATTTTACTTTTCCCACCCGATTTTCAGGCTGATCCAAATAACAAAACCAAAAGGCTTCAGCCAAAAACAATTAGCTAAAGCCTTTTTTTCATCCCCTCATCTCCCGCCGTTGGCTGAAGCCAACGGCAATGATTTGTCTCCTCTCCTATTACATTTTAATTATCTTGCAAAAACAAAGGTTTAAAATCACAGCGCCGGTTATGCTTGCGGTTTTCTTCGCTTACATTGGGCAACTCCGGATTGAATTTTGAAAGAGTTGAAGTTTCAAATCTTCTAAAATCAATACCTTTATTAATGAGATATTGTTTGGCGACATCTGCCCGTTGTTTGCCCAATGAGTAGTTATGGGCATCTTTCCCCAAATCGCAAGTGTTGCCATATACTAACAATTTTATTCCGGGATGTTTTTTCAAAATAGCCACCTTGGCATTTAAAGTTTTAATGCTTTCAGGGTTTAATGTGGTTTGATTGAGATCGAAATAGATAGGCTCGAATAAGATTTCCATGTCTCGGTCGGCATAAATACCCGGATAATAATCATAAAGCGCTTCTTGTTCTTTTGCTTGTTCTTTTGCTTGTTCTTGTTCTTTTGCTTGCTCTATAAGTTGCAATTTTTGAATTACTCCTAAAGCATCTATGATGGCTTTTATGAGCGAATCGCTCGGCAGTTGCGAGGGTTGCTGAATATATATTGTGTCGTTAGTAGGAATACAAGGTAGCGGTTTGGGCTCTTCTTTTTCGGAAAGTTTTCCAAGTTTGATACGAAGCCCCGCTTTTCCACCATAAGATATTGTTTTAACTTTGTTCACATATCTCCTGTTATCATTGCCATAAGTGCTGTTTAATATAGAGTTGTAGGTAATTCCGTTTCCCACATTATTTTCAGCGCCGGAAATATAATCGGTTTCAGGACCGGTAAACATCGCTTTAAATGCTCCTCTTTTGTTAATATCAAATAAACCGCCATCAATAAAAGCGCCTAAAGCAAGATCTACTCTTCTGCTTAAAGAGATGAGGATGCCCGCTTCTGCCACCGCAGAGATGCCGAACTTAAAATTCAATTTTCCGGAGGCGCCTGCTATAACTTTGCTGGGGTTATATATATTGCCAAATCCATGCTGGGGCAGCGGTTGTCCGTCAAATCCACCTAATTCAAGGTTGTCTTCGGGATAATATCCTGAAATCATGAGTTTATACTGTTCTTCCTGGTCTCCGTCTGTAACCCAATATTTTGCAGAAAAAGGGAGTTGGAATTTCGCGCCTACCGACAGGTAGAGCCCAAAGTTTTCTTTATCCCCAAATTTTTTCTGAAGATTAAGCATAAGTGGGATTTCAACAAATTTTCCGGATTGATATTCCGTCCAATTTTGCATTCTCACTCTTAAATCATAATCGGTAATATGTCCAAGAAATGGATCATTATCCGTATAATTGCCTATCATAAAGTATTGATCAGGCAGGAAGTTTCCTTCCAAACTTAACCTTGTACGATAATGAGAGATGCCGGCACCAATAGAGATGCCGACATTCTTAGAAAAATAGTAACTATATCCTATTCCGGCTTGTCCGCCGCATAATAGATCACGTTTTGGAGTAGCAAAATCAATCCCAGTCGCTTTATATCTGAATCCTGTGGGTCCCATCCCTCCCCATAATGAAATATGAGATCCTTTCTCCTGGGCTGCTAATTGAAGGCTTAAAAGTATTAGTAATAATATTAAAATGTTCTTTTTCATAATGTGTACTATTTTTGAATAATTATTTTTTCAACGAACTCATTGCCGTTTTTAGCGTTTACTTTTACCACATAAATGCCGGCAGCAATATTAAGCGTTACTTCCGTCAAATAGTTTGTAATTCTGAGTTGGGTTACCATTTTACCGGTCATATCAAAGATGCATGCATTTGCATCAACATCTTCGTAATCCGGTAATCTGAGCAGGAATGTAATTTTACTACCGATTTGTGATGGGTTGGGATAAACAGTAAAACCATAGCCGGTGTTACAGGAAAGATTAGGTATAAACGGACATGCTTCGTCGTAAGTTCCGTCAGCTTTGAAAGCTCTTACACTATACGTTGCACCGGGCGTAAATCCGCCTGATTCTGAATAGTATTGGTCATTTCCGTTTTTAGCGATCGGTTTTCCGTTCTTATACCACTGGTAGCTCATATATGTCTCTTCACTGTTGGCCACATACATCACGTCGTCCCATTTCATTTTAATCATTGCAGGAGTTTGAATTACAGTGAAGGTATAAATCACCTTACCACATTCGTTAGAAATTTCTACCGCATACTCACCTTCTTTGGCGCTGTCGAAAATTGTTTCGTAGTATGATGCTGTTTCTCCCTGTAAGATATCTCCATTGAAGTACCATTGATATTGAACGTTGCCTTCAACTGTTACAAACAGATACATCTCATCGTTATCACAGAAGGCTGATTTAGCGTTGGAGATGTCGGAGGCTACCGGCGCGCCCTTAACCGTAATGATAATATCATCAGTCTTGGTACATTTACCGGATTTGATCGTTATGCTTGCCGGATAATTACCCTGATTTACGCCTTGCGGCATATTCACAGTGATTCCGTTATCCGGTAGCGGCATATAATCCGGCACGCTTACAAAGCCTGCGGCGTTGCCTTCCTGCCCGAATAGTAACGTGTATTGAGCTCCCGAGATATTAACATCATACGTTAAAGTAACGAACGATTCGTTGTTACAAACTGTGGTTATCGGATGTATATTAAATTCGATACTTGGAATAACTATAACTTCTACTTCGGCGATATTTTCATAACTACATTCTCCTGCTACTAAGGTAATGAGGTAAGTAACAGTAATGTTGGAATCGCTTGTGTTGTTAAGTATTTCTCCAATATAGTTATTATTTCCGCTTGCGCCTTCATTATGGTTAATATCGGGATGCGGCATTCGTATCCAGGAGATTTTATCCACAGTAACATTAGGAATGAGCATGTATTCGAATAGTGATCCCGAACAGATGGATCCTGTATTTGTGTGATGTACAACACCCGGTGCAGGATTTACAATAATTTTGAACGTTTTTTCCTCACTTATACATTTATCGAATCTAGCTTTCACTTTGAAAGTGCCGGCTATCTGTTGATTCGTATTGTTTACCGCAATAAATGAAGGAATAATATTTATACCCGATTCTATATCTAATCCGATATAATTATCTGATATGTAATACCATTCGTAAATCATTTCATCGTGATTATTCAAACTTTCAAACAGCTCGGGAAGGTCAATCTCCGGAGTTTCTACACCGGCACAGAAATAATACGGCTCAATGTTCAAATTTACAGAAGGCGTAGGATTAACCACAATAGTGAATGAAACCGAATGCGTACATTCGTGATCATACATGCTAACACTTGCCGTAACTTCGTAAGTAGCTTCCAATACTTTGCCATTACTATTATTCACAGCGATGAAACTTGGCAACCTTCCGGTACCATGTTCAGCAAGCCCTACATTAGCGCCGTTCGTGAGTTTCCAAGTGTAAAGCACTCCCGAAGTATTTCCGAATTCAAAACTTTGTGTTTGCTCGCCGTTACAATACACCATAGCAGGAATCGTATTGATGTGCAGTTGCGGCATCACAGCAATGCTGAATTGTGTTGAATTGCCCGCGCAAGTATATCCGGGGTATTCAGAATAGTTCAACACCGGCGTTACTTCATACACTGCCTCCATTATGACAGAGCCGGTATTTGTAATTGTGTAGCTTTCAAAATCTCCGGCGCCCGATAACGGTAAAGCTGGTATATTACCGGACACTCTGCTCCATTGGTAAGTAACATTGGTAACATTACCTGTAAACACTACCGGCACAGTGGTTTCCTCTGAGCAAACAGTTTGATGCACAGGGGTTGAAACTACGTTCGGCGTAGGCAGCACGGTAACCGTGAATAATGACCACTCGGAACTGTAATTGCTGTAGTTTGCTCTTACGCGATATATGGCTACTATGGGAGTATTACCTGTGTTAATGGCTACAAACGACGGGAAGATGACGCGGCCGCTTGTTGGCACACCTTCTAATACTGCACCTGAAACAAATTCCCAAGTATAGACAGCCAACGGACTACTTCCGGTAAATGTGTAAACCGGAGCGGTTTCGCCGTTGCAATATACAAAGCTGAGCACAGTGTCAGGATCAACTGTAGGATTAACAGTGATGGTAAACTGAGCGGATGCGCCGGTACAATTATATCCCGGATAATCCTCGTTATTCAATACTGCTACTACACTATAGGTAGCTGAGATGGGTAGTAAACCTGTGTTATAAATCGGCATGCCTGTAATGTTGCCTTCTCCTGAGGAAGGTATTTCAGGAATATTGCCTTCAGTTCTTGTCCATTGGTAAACCACTTCTGTTACATTACCGCTAAACACGATGTCGCTGATAGTTTCGCCTGAGTTAATCACTTGATCGGCAGGGGTAACAATAACAGTCGGTGTCGGCAATATCACAATATTGAAATATTGCCAAGTGTCATCGTAACAAGTGTGGTTATTGAAAGTATAACTTGCTTTCACTCTATATTTTCCTGTTACAGGCTCATTCCCTGTATTGTAAGCCGGAAATCCCGGAATGAAATTTTCTCCGGAAGCCGGAACGCCGGGGATCATGGTACTCCCCTGCTCATTTACAAACTCGTAAGCAAAAAGCACATTGGGCATATCGCTCGAAAAGTCGAATCTTGGGGCGGTTTCACCATTACAGTACACCATATCTTCCACCGGTGAGGTTACCGGTTGGGGGTTCACAGTAATTAAAAATTGTTGGGTTTCGCCTGAACATCCGCTTTCATCCACCGGAGTTACTTGATACACGGCAGATGCGTATTCAAATCCATAATTTTGAGCCACAAAGGCGGGTATAGTATTGATACCCGCTGTGGCGTCAAGTCCAAAATCATAACCTACTATTCTTTCCCAGTGAAAAGTTGTATTTTCGGTTCCTTCAAAAGTGTATTCCGGAACTTCTTCGCCGGAACAATAGATGAGATTTTCAGCGAAAACAACCGGCGTAACCTCGCAATCTACTTTAAACATCGTCTTGCTTCCCACATTCAGGTAAGGATCGGAGGTTTCAATAATATATTGAATAAAAGACCATACAAAATACGTTTCTCCTTTTGTTAACTCGGTAACGGTTTGAGAATAAGACACTGTTTGGTCGGTTGAAGTGTTGTTTGTTTGTGTAATATGAAACGTTTATCCGTTACGGATAAATTTACCGATTGCTATCTCTGTGGCATTCGGGAAATCGTAATCGGCGCCGTCAATATTAAGTTTTTTAGAGTATCCGTTTACCAGAATTTCGGCATCTGTAGTTGAGTAAATAAAGCCGCATTTGGCAATGGCATCCCATGTTAAGCGTCCGTAATATTTTGCGGCCACAAAACCGGTTACAATCATGTCGTTTTTCGGCGTTAAATCGCCTCTGGTAAATGTTGCGTTTAACGTTGCCACCTCTGCGGAAATCTGTGTTACCTTTTCTGTAATTACATAAGAAGGCGACCGGTAAGTAAAAAGTTCCGGTTTTGTTTTAAACAAGGTTGCCGGCATTCCGTCAGCAAATCTAACGGCAGTAGCATCATAAGTCCAATAAGGCGCTTGTACTGGTAGCGGCTCGTGTGCAACTTCCTGTACTTGCGCATAATATCCAATATCGGAATGGGTAATTGGAGTTCCGGGGTTTACTTTTCTGCAATGAATGCTATACGTGTGTATCACTTCGCCGGGTTGCAGGTATATGGGCGCAGAAGCAGGAAGGAAGTTAATCATTTCCGAAATAAAATACTTCATGCCCGATGCATCTCCCGAATAAATAGCTCTATGCCTTCTTGCCGTCATAAAGTGTTCGGGATATTGGCTGCTAAACGACTCAGGGATGGTAACTACTGGTGAACCGTAATCTTTCGTATCAAAACCATTTGGGATATCGTACAGGTAGGTTTCATCCGTCAATCTTAATTTGGCAGTGTCATAAAGTAAAATGAAGTTCAATGATCTTGCCGTTAGTTCTCCCAACAGGCTTACTTTAAATTCAACACGATCTTCTGTTTCGTCAATCGTAATAAACATTCGAGAATCGGATGTTCCCACAAGCGCTCCCTGATCCGACCAGTATGTCTCCGGTTGCGCCTTCAGGGTAGAAGGCACAACCAAAAGAGATACGGCTGTTAGTAATATGAGTTTGTTAAGTTTTACTCTTTTTAGATATTTTTTGATGAGTGTTTTCATAAGTTACTTAATTATAAGGGTTAGCACGTTACAGGGTCAGCACAATTCTTAGTTTCCATTAATCCACTCTTCTGTTTCGAGATAGATATTTAAGAAAGCGCCTTGGTTAAAGAGCAAGATGTCAACATCGTGTGCATTAACGTCTAAACTTCCGTCAACATCAAATTTAGCGTTATAGTTTTCGGCATCTGTTTCAGCAAAGTTTGCATTCAATATTGAAATGTCGTTGAGACGGATAGCGAAGTCATCGTTAAATTCTCCTGCCAATATTTCTCTATGGCCTAACGTCATACCGTTTTGAGTGATCGTTACTTTAGCCCAACGGGTAAGGAATCCTTGACGTGAAATTTCCAGGATATAGGTACCCGGTACTACATTTTTAAATGTGTACATACCTACGGCTTTAACAGGCACTTCACCCGGAGCTACAGGGGTATTGTCAACAGTTCCTACTGTTTTTCCTAATTTTTCCCAGCTGATTTTCTTTCCGGGGTTATTTACGCTACCCATTGCACCCGGGTCTTTCGGAGTTCCAGCAATGTAAGTAGATCCATCATAGTAAGTTGCTGTTACCGAGTGTACCGGATTGCTTGCAAGAATGGCATCAACAGGGTCTCCACCTGCGGTAGGAACATTGTATAAGCGAGCCGTTACTTTGAATAAAGTATCCACGTCGTTGTTCCAATAAACGAATGGGAACACTGTACCATGTATTTCGTAACATGCATCGGATATGGTAATTCCAATTCTCTCTCCTTCGCAATTTCCTGATGATTGGGCTGCCCAGTAAGTTTCACCGGCTACTAAAGGTGTTGTAGCTGGTAATTGGTTTCCGTTTGTTTGAGCATCGTACCAAACAATACCGCTACCGGTTATATTGATGTCGGCTAAGGTTTGCTTTCCACAGATAAACTGAGGTGTAGGAGCATTCGGAGCTGAAGGAGCGCCCAAATGAATGGTTACCGGAGTGCGTGCACTTTCACAAGTACCTGCCTTTTGTGCTGCATAATAGGTTTTACCATCTTCTAACTGGTGAGTTTCTGCAAGCGGAGTGTCGTCTGTTGTACTGATATACCATACAATTTGGTTATTAGGAACAGCAATGTTGGCTATTAAAGCGCCTGAGCAGAAATATTGATGCTCTACAATCACAGGAGCGGTAGGAACAGTTTGGTCAATAAACACTTGTACTGCTAATCTTGGAGAAGTTTGACAATCTCCTGCAACTAAAGCAGCATAATAAGTAGTATTATCTTCTAATATAGTAGTTAATGGTAACTCTACATCGCTTGTAAGTGATGCATACCATACAATGTTTGTATTTCCGTCGGTGGCAATGCAACCAAGCATTGGTGTAGCTGAGGCGTTATTACAAAAATGTTGAGGAGTAACAATGTTAGGCGTATCTAATACAGCATTCGGGTCAATATATACTTTCACAGCAGTGCGTACTTGGCTTTGACAGAATCCAACAGATTGAGCTGCATAGTAAACAGAATCATGAAGTAGAACGGTTGTTGCAGCTAACGGATAACCACCTTCTGCAGTTAAATACCATTTAATATCAACGCCTGTAGCTTGTAAATGGGCTACTGTAGCATTGTTACAGAATGTTTGCGGTGATACAGCTACCGGAGAAGTGATATCCAAATCGAAAGAGGTTTCACGTTCAATAGTTACGTGATTAACTTGATAAGTACATCCGTTGGCATCTCTCACTTCAACAAGGTAAATACCGCTGCTGAGTCCGTTAATAGTTTCGGTTTGTCCGTTTGTAGCAAATGAAACCCATGTGCCGCCGTCAATACGGTATTCAAATACCGGCGCTCCGGAGGTTGCTGTTAAAGTGATGCTACCCGGAGTTAATGCGCCGCTACAATCTAAAAGTTCGTTTTGTGCAATAGCAGTAACTTTGAACGGATTTGTGCCTTCATTAGAAATAAAGAACTCGGTGGTTACTTCATCGCAATTGTCGGTAATTCTCAAGAAATGTCTTCCTGCGCCTAATCCGGCTAATGTAAACGATGCTGCGTTTTCAACTACTTCCGCATTTCCATTCAATTGGTAGGTATATGGTGTAGAATTTAATCCGGAAACTGTAACTGTAGCAACCCCTGTAGATGAGCCGCAAATAGTAGTTACCGAAGGCACTACATTAACCGCTAAGGTTGATGAAGTGGCATGAATGCGTGCTTCGCCGCTGCTTGCTAAACAATCATCGTCATTATCAACTACATATACAACGTA
>WQWP01000058.1 GCA_009787485.1 Lentimicrobiaceae bacterium
AGGCAAGAATCTTAAAAAAACCAATATAATAAAAAAAATAAGGAGGACACAAAATGTTAGTAAGTGAATTTTCTATGGAAACAAAGGCATCGGAAAGCAAAATATGGCAAATATTTACTGATGTCGAAAATTGGAAAGAGTGGATTGATGGCATTGAATATTCAACCATTGATGGAATTTTTGAAGATGGGACGTTGGTAACAATAAAAAATATCAATAAGCCAAAATCGTCATCACCTTTGAAAGATGTTGTTGTAAATAAATCGTTTGCCTTACAGATAAACATGCCTTTGAGCAAGGTGGATTTCATACATGAAATGATTAAAGACAGTGATGCGTTAAAAATAAGGTTGGCAGTTGAAGTATCCGGAAAATCAGCATTCTTTATTAAAACTATTTTTAGAAAAAGTGTTGCGAAAAGTTTACCGGTAGTAACAAAGAAATTGATTGAACTGGCTGAAAGTGAAAGAAATTAATATGAGCCAAAAATAACAGAAAAATGAAATAAACACTAAATAGAAAATGTATATGAAAAAGCAGTGGTACGAACAGTTATTTGAAAACTACGGACAAAAGTACGATAGTGAGAGTTATACTCATGGAACTGTTGGGGAATGTGATTTTATCGAAGCGGAGGTAAAATTCGATAAATCGTTGCGGATATTAGATGTGGGTTGTGGCACCGGTCGCCACGCCATTGAGTTAACAAGGCGCGGATATAGCGTAACCGGTATTGATTTATCGGAATCGCAGTTAAAAAGGGCAAGAAAAAAAGCAGATACCGATAATTTGTTAATTGATTTTCAGCGTCAGGATGCTCGAAACTTACCGTTTAGCAACGAATTTGATGTTGCCATCATGCTTTGCGAAGGCGGTTTTTCGCTAATGGAAACCGATGAAATGAATTATGAGATACTCAAAAGCGTTACAAAATCGCTCAAGCCTCATGCAAAACTTATTTTCACAACGCTAAACGGATTATTCCCATTATTTCACTCAGTAAATGAATTTTATGACTCTACAAGAGAAGAAGGCAACTCAATATGTAAAAGTGACGGTTTTGATTTAATGACCTTTCGCGACAATAATATTGTAGAATTTGAAGATGATTCAGGCACAAAAAAGACGCTCGAATGTAACGAAAGATACTATGTGCCTTGCGAAATAATGTGGTTGTTGAAATCTTTGGGATATACGACCATAGACATATTCGGAGCAAGACTTGGCGCATTTTCGAGAGAACACAAATTAACCACAAAGGATTTTGAAATGCTTGTAATTGCCGGAACCTGACAATAGAGAATGAGAATAGAAAAGATAACCCATAACAAGAAGCAATACCTTGACTTGTTGCTATTAGCAGACGAGCAAGAGAATATGATTGACAGGTATTTGGCAACCGGCGATATGTTTGCACTATTCGATGACGACTTGAGGTCTGTTTGCGTTGTTGTAGCAATAGGCAAAGACACTTGTGAATTGAAAAACATAGCAACATATAAAAAGTATCAGGGGAAAGGATATGCTAAAGCACTAATAAAATTCATCTCTGATTTTTACAAAAACGACTATAAAACAATGATAGTCGGAACAGGCGAAGTACCAGCTATATTGTCATTTTATGAAAGTTGCGGATTTAAAAAATCACATTCTATCAAGAACTTTTTTACCGATAATTATGACCATCCAATGTTTGAAGAGGGAGTACAACTCGTTGACATGGTTTGCCTGAAAAAAGTTTTATAGATGCCTGCCCCTATCGAGTGCTACGCTTGCCTGTACATTAGTTTACTTCCTTTCTTTTTTGTGTAAACCTGTTTCGTGACGAGAAAAAGGCACTCCTATACCGGCGCCCGGCACTCCTATAAGGCGCAATACTCGCTAAAAAACACACTTTTTTACAAAAATTCATAGAATTAATTTATTTTCAATAAATTATGCGAAAAACAGTGTGAAAACTCAATATATTATTGCTGTATTATACCCCCCAACTCGATTCAAAAAACGCCATTATGGGGCTAAAAAAATGTATTATGGGGGGTATCTTCGAGCAAAATCTTATCATAAATCGGCACCACAACGGCACCATTAGGGCACCATAACGGCACCATTAGAAAAAAAACGCAAAAAATGGCACGTTTTTTGGATGGTTTTTGGGTGCTTTTTTGAGGTAAAAAAGGCAAAAAAGTGGAAGAATTTACTGTTTTCAGGTTATTATAATCATCACACAATAAAAGCGGTTTAATTGGCGTTAAAAATGCGGTTTAACGCCTTATAATCAATAATGTATAGTACAATTCAAATTATCCAATTTTATCCCATTTTTATCGCATTTTATCCCATTTTCACTCATTCGCGTCCCATTTTATCGCATTCGCATCCCAAAAACTGCGTCAAACCACCTTTTGAACCGTTTGTTTTAAAACGGTTCTTTGGCGGATACGGTTGTAAGTGTTTGAAAATTAGAGAAAAATAGGGTAAAATAAAATATGCTTTATGTACGTTTTGTTTTGGAGCCCATATATAAAATTATGAAACGAAAATTGATAAAATTAACCGCATTTTCACTCATCCTACTAGTAGCCCTCGCCTCCTCCTGCCAACCGGAAGAGCCAAAAGAAATTGAATATACAATATTGCCTGCAAGTTTAAATTTTGATGCTGCCGGTGGAGAAGACAAATTTACTGTAACTGTTACCTCGCCTGCAATAGTAGAAAGTGTAGAATCTCTATCCGCATGGTGTCAGGTATCTACAAATGGGGTGTTGAAACAGTTAAGAAGGTGCATAAGCATTAATTATTATTTTTGCAAAAAATTTCGTTCAAGAAATTAAGAAAAACACACACGTTTACTCAGATAGAATTATATTTTTTTAATAACCAAAATTAATCATCATGGCAAAAAATTACGAACCAGAAGAAATCGGCGGAATTAATATGATCGCCGCCGGAACCACGCTTACCGGAGACCTTGTTTCTGCAGGCGATTGCAGAATTGACGGCGCCTTGAAAGGCAACATTATCTCCAATTCAAAAATCTACATTGGCAAAACCGGAATGATTGAGGGTAAAATCCAATGCCACTCTGTTGAGATAGAAGGGCAAGCAAAAGCAGATATTATTGCAACGGAACTCCTCTCTCTGAAAGCCTCTGCCGTTTTAACCGGAAATATCCGTATCTGTAAAATTGCCATTGAGCCGGGAGCTAATTTTGTGGGGAATTGTGTGATGCAGAATCCAGCGCCGGCACCACCGCCAGAGGCTGAGGATGAAGCAGAAAATTGATACTTAATGGCTTAAAGATTAAAATTCTTAAATCTTTAAATCTTTAAATCTTTAAATCTTAAATCTTTAAATCTTTAAATCTTTAAATCTTAAATCTTAAATCTTTAAATCTTTAAATCTAAAATATAATGAGCCAAAAAAAGAGAAAACAAAACTCATCGGGTGCCAACTATCTAGGGCTCTCTTTCCAGATGGGAATCCTGATTTTTTTAGCCGCTTACGGAGGCCTGAAATTAGATCGGGCGGTTGGAGTTAAAGCCGTTTTTACCATCTTGTTTTCCTTAATCGCCATTGCTCTTTCTATGTACTATATCATTCGTCAGGGAACGCCTAAAAAGAAAAAAGATGAGTAAAAAATATATTTTCCGGATCATTATTTTCTCAGTAATCATTGCTGCGATCGGTGTGCTATTTCAGTTTACCTTGCCGCAATACACTTCGCCGGCAATTCCTTTTATTATCATTTTCTTCTTTTTAATAACACTCTTTACCCTCTATATCGTTTTGCGAACTCCTCATCAGGTTTCAGGGAAAAAATTTGTGGCAGGCTACGTGTTATCTCGCTTTGTTAAAATGATTTCCATCTTCCTTTTCATCATTTTGTATATGATTTTTAATAAAGAAGACCGCTGGAATTTTGCCGGCGCTTTCCTCATCATCTATTTTTCTTACTCTATTTTTGAAATTATCGCGCTTAAAAAACAATGAAACATCTTTTCGATAATATTCGCCCCTACACGGAAGAAGAAACCATGCGGGCAGTGAAGAAACTGTTTACCGATCCCAAGTTTGTAAAACAACTATCTGTTTTTGAAGATAAAATTAAGGTGAACGAATGGGTGAAAAAAATATTAGCCTGCCACACGCGGTTTGAGTTTCATCAGGCTTTTGCAGATGCGATTTTTCACTACTTTATTGAAAAAACCTGTACCAAAGTTCACTATTCGGGCATCGAAAACATTGATCCTAAAAATCCATGTTTATTTATTGGTAACCACCGAGATATCATATTAGATTCGGCATTTTTGCAAATCTATTTTTTTAAACACGGTATTGAAGCCGCTCGCTCCGCCATTGGAGACAACCTCATTGCAAACCAGCTCTTTGTTGAGCTTGCACGCGTACACGAAATGTTTTTGGTGTTGCGTTCCGGCGCATTAAAAGGAAGAATGGCAAACACGCAACTCTTGTCTTCTTATATACATCATTCTATTTTTGAAGAAAAAAAGTCGGTGTGGACGGCTCAGGGCAACGGCAGAACGAAAAACGGAGATGATAAAACGCAGCCGGGGCTTTTAAAGATGCTCACGTTGGCTAACCCGAAAAATCCCTTGCAAATATTGAAACAAATGCAGATCACGCCGGTTACCATTTCGTATCAGTATGAGCCATGCGCGCAGTTGAAGGCGCGCGAGCTGGTGCTTTCCGAAAATCAACCCTACATCAAGCAGCCCGGTGAAGATGCGCACAGTATCACCGAAGGAATTACCGGATTTAAGGGCGAAGTGCACTTCGTTATCGGGAAACCGTTGCAACAGGAATTTGAGAATATTCCGCCTGAACTCTCTTTAAACGACAAACTCTCTCTGCTTTGCAAACAAATTGATAAACAGATTTATGATAACTATTTCTTGTATCCTCAAAATTATATTGCGATGGATATTCGGGATAATTCTAATAGATTTTCTGAGCGATATACTGATGCGGAGAAAACAGAGTTTGTGAAGTATTTGGATGAGCAGGCTGTAGTTCCGGATGTTCCGAAGGAGAAGATGATGGAATACCTTCTTGATATTTACGCAAATCCTGTGAAAAATAAAACTTCTCTGTGAAACTCTGCGTCCTCTGTGTCTCTGTGCTGAAAAATTTTTCTCAACACAGAGACACAGAACTCACAAAGTAACACAGAGATTTAAATTAAAATAAATGTTATGAGAAAACTATTTTTTGTTATTATAATCCTCATCACAATCCCTAATATCTTCTGCCAAAGCAACCGATTAACCAACAACAAAGGGCAACTCCTCTGGCAATACAACCAAACCGTTACTATTGACGAAAAAAATCCAAATACGTTGCTCGTAACTTTTGTATTTATTAACGGCATTAACCAAACGGCGATCTCTTTGCGGCAAGAGCTTTTCAACTCTCAAATGGAGTGGTTGAATGCCGATACGATTCAGATAGGAAAGGAGGAGCGAGTGGAGTTTTCTACTGTCAATTTAGCGCCCAATCAATCTGTGGTTTGGAAGTATGCTTTAACAACCAGGTTAACGGGTAATGAATTAATTTTGGAAAGATCGGCGGTTCTTATTATGGATGAGGATTTTGAGGTACGGAAAGAGGCTATCCCTGAGCAAAGGTTTGAGGCACGCAGATAACGTGGAGTTAAATGCTGTAGTATGATATTTTTTATGTAAACAGTGTGTATTGTTTTTATTGTGGGTGCTCCTAAAAATTAATGCACTCTAATTCAATACATTCAACAAACACACCGCAGGTGTGTAATATGAATAACCCCGTGCAAGCCGAAGGCGCAGCTCGGGGTAGGAAAAGCACGCGCACTCTCTACAACCCCGCAGGGGTTGAACATCAGCATTTTACTATGGTTGCGTACCTAGCGGCACGCTGTTTTATCCGCATGTTATTCTTACCCCGAGCTGCGTTCGCCGTTGGCGAACTTGCACGGGGTTATTACTTGTTTAACGCCTTCGGCGTTTTTCGGGCTTTGCTTCTATGTCGTTTTTTTTATAATTTGCGTCCAAAATATCTCCACAACACACACTTGACATTTCGCATTTAAGTTCCGGTATCTATTTTGTAAAAATCACTACAGAACAGGGAGAGATTGTTAAGAAATTGGTAAAACAGTAGTCTGCATGCTAATAATTCAGCATCACCGGCATAATCAACATCAACAAATCCTCTTCCGGCGAGTCTTGTTCTGTAGGAATTAATAGCGCGGCGCGGCTGGGTTGAGACATTTCGAGCGTTACTTCTTCCGAATCCAAGTTTTCTAACATCTCTCGCAAAAATTTGGAATTGAAACCTATATCCATCGGCTCTCCCGTGTAAGCGCCGGTGATATTTTCTTCCGCCTTGTTCGAGAAATCCAAATCTTCTGCGGTAATCACTGTTCTTTCATCAGAGAGAGAGATCCTTACCTGATAGGTGGACTGATTGGAATAGATGCCCACACGGCAGATAGATTTGTGAAAATCTTTGCGCACCACCACAAACTTGTTAGGGTTGTCTTTTGGAATAACTGCCTGATAAGCAGGGAATTTTCCCTCTTTTAAAGAGGAGAACAGCACTATGTTTTCAAACGAAAAACGAATATGGTGGGTGTTAGAGGTGTATTCTACTTTTACTTTTTCATTTACTCCGGATAAAATAGATTTTAATTGTGTAATCGGCTTTTTGGGCAATATGAACGAAGCGGGATCATCTACTTTCACGGCGGCATTTTTGTAGCGCACCAATTTATGGGCATCGGTAGCCACAAAAGTGATATGGTCATTGGAAAGTTCGCACAACACACCCATCATATTCGGGCGAAGTTCGTCGTTTCCGGTAGCGAACAACGTTTTGCTGATGGCGCGTTGCAAGATAGAAGCTTCTATCTCAAACGATTGCGGGTCTGTCATGGTTTTCATTGCCGGATATTCTTGCCCGGGGAAGCAGGAAGAGTCGTACTCGCCGTTTGCTGCCGAAAATTTCAGCGTATGGTTTTCGAGGTCTATGTCGAAAACAATGGGCGTTTCGGGCATCAATTTCAATGTCTCTAAAATGGTTTTAGAAGGGATGGCTACAGCGCCTTCTCCTTCTACATTCGTGAGTTGAACGGTGGCGGTCATCGTAGCATCCAAATCGGAAGCCATGAGCGTTAAAATATCTCCTTCAACGGTAAAAAGGAAATTATCCAAAATTGGCAAAGTGCTGTTGCTTCCTAAAACACCGCTAATAGCACTCAGGTTTTTATACAAAACATCGCGAGATACAATAAATTTCATATTTTTTTTTGATTAAAAATTAGATTGGCAAAAATAATTTTTTTTTTGTTTTTTTGCCATCAAATTTTCGGTAATTAAATCAAATAAAATATGGACAAAAATCAAGTACGCGAAGTGATTGCCCAACGGGTGGCAAAAGAACTTAAAAATGGAGATGTTGTGAATTTGGGAATCGGGCTTCCCACCTTAGTACCCAACTATTTACCACAAGATGTTGAATTGGTATTGCAATCGGAGAACGGATTGCTGGGTATGGGACCCACGCCGGAGCCGGGCACTGAGAAGCCTTATTTGGTAAACGCCGGCGGCGGATATATTACGGCACAGCCCGGCGCTTCTTCCTTCTCTTCGGCACAGTCGTTTGCAATTATTCGTGGCGGGCACGTGGACGCCACCATTTTGGGCGCCATGCAGGTGGATGAAAATGGCGACTTAGCCAACTGGATGATTCCGGGAAAACTTACGCCGGGCATGGGCGGCGCCATGGACCTGCTCGTAGGCGCCAAACACGTAATCGTAGCGATGGAGCACACAGCAAAAGGTGCGCCTAAAATTTTGAAAAAATGCACGCTGCCGCTCACTGCCAAAGGACAGGTAAACCTCATCGTTACAGAAATGGGCGTGATGGAGATTACGCCGCAAGGTATTGTTTTAAAAGAGATTCATCCTGAGTTTTCGGTGGAAGAGGTGCAGGCAGCGACGGAGGCGGAACTGATTGTTTCGGCGGAGTTGAAGGTGATGGAGGTGTAAATGAGCGATTTTGATGAATATATAATCCAAGGCGAACCATCTCAAAAAGAGAAGGCGCAAATTTGGCAAACAGCTATTGGTTTGCAAGATGTTGACGGATTGAAAGTTTCTGATTATTTAATAGAAACTGTCAAAGAAAATATCGAAGGGAAAATTACTATTGGCGAAGTAAAATACCGTATTAATAGTTATTATAAACAGACGGCAAGCCGTAAAACTATTGAAAATCGCACAGACGAAGCCGATAAAGTTTCGGTAAATATTGCTGAAATTCTTTCGGAAAAAACGTTTTCTTTTTCACCTACCGACTAAAAAACAGATATTTACATATAAAAACAGAAGATACAAGTCAGGATATAGAAAAAGATGATACTGCAAAATCTCAAAATGATACGGTAAATGATACTGCAAAATATCAAAATGATACTGTATTTTCACTCATACAAAAAGACAATAAAATAACAGCCGCAAAACTTGCCGAGCAATTAGGTGTAGGCATAGCGACAATAAAACGTGAACTTAAACGTCTGAAAAACAGCGGAAAAATAGAGCGTATAGGTTCAGACAAAACAGGGTATTGGAAAGTTAACTGAGAAAATTCCCCGTGTTAGGCTGAGGCTGAGCCTCAGCCTAACGTTAGCGCCACAATCTTTTCCAAATACAGCGCATCCGTTTCATCAAACGCCGCAACCTCCCCACTATCCACATCCAAACACCCAATAATTTCATTCCTCGCATTTCTTACCGGAATGACAATTTCCGATTTAGACCGTGAATCGCAAGCAATGTGCCCGGGAAACTGATGCACATCGGGAACGATAATCGTTCTTTTTTCATTGATAGCCGTCCAGCAAACGCCGCTGTTTTTTTTCAACACCTGACAGGCTAAGGGGCCCTGGTACGGACCTACTGTTAATTCATTATTCACTAACAGATAAAAACCTACCCAAAAGAAGCGATCCATCTTATGGTATAACAGCGCATTAACGGTAGCCATGCGCGCATATAAAAAATCTGTTTTTACTAACAATTCTTCCAATTGTTGAATAATTCTCTGGTAACGTCTTATTTTATTCGTGTTCATAATTATGTATTTTAACGCGGCGAAAAAAGATTTTTTTTGGCTTAAAATCCCCTTGTTTTTTTCCAAAAGAATTTCTATATTTGCCGCCGTTATAAAAAAAGCAAGGCTTCTCTTTAATTATAACTGTTCAAGCCTATAGAATATAGAAGCCATCATTAAATTTATTATTATATATGACAAATTGCGAAGAATTCATTAGCCAGCTTGCGAACAAGTATGGCAGAAAACGGGAAAGTTTGTTAGCCATCATTCATGAGGTGATCAACCAGTACTACTATCTCAGTGAGGAGAGTATGACCGCCATTGCCCGCGAGTTGAACATGCCCGCCGCCGAAGTGTATGGTACCGCTACTTTCTACACTTTTTTCGACACAAAGCCTCAGGGAAAATACGTGATTCGTGTTTGCCAAACTATTGTTTGCGACATGAAGCGTAAAGAGGATATTGTGGATGCTATTTATGAGTTGCTCCGGATTAAGCCGGGCGAAACTACCTCAGACGGCAAGTTTTCATTGTACTACACCAACTGCTTGGGAATGTGCCATGAAGGTCCTGCTATGTTAATTAACGACGAGCAGTATGCTAAACTTACGCCTGAATCGGTAAAGGATATTCTCGTAAATTACATGAAAAAATAAGTTTAATCAGTAAAAATCATCACATTATGCCAACAAGTACAGTTAAAAGAACCGATCTTATCTTTAAGAAAGATATTGATTACAGTGCGGTGATGCACAAAATAATGAAGATGGGAAAAGATGAGTTTATTGAAGAACTTATTGATTCCGGACTTCGCGGCCGCGGGGGCGCAGGTTTCCCCACCGGCTTAAAATGGAAGTTAGTGAAAGCGGAACAATCTCCCGAAAAATATATTATTTGTAATGCCGACGAAGGGGAGCCGGGCACGTTTAAAGACAGAGAGATCTTGGACAACGCCGCCGAAAAAGTGATTTGGGGAATGACCCTCGCCGCTTACATCACCGGCGCTAAAGAAGGATTTATCTACATCCGTGCCGAATACAAATATATGCAAACCAAATTGCGTATCGCCATTGACAGAATGGAGCAAAATATTAAAGCCCTCGGCATTAAATTCAAATTGGATTTGGTGTTCGGAGCAGGCGCTTATATTTGCGGCGAAGAAACCGCCCTCATCCACTCTATGGAAGGCTACCGCGGCGAACCTACCAACAAACCGCCTTTCCCCGTTACACAAGGCTACCTGAATAAACCTACTGTGGTAAATAACGTGGAAACATTTGTAAACGCCATTATTATCGCTGAAATTGGCGCTAAAGAATATAAAAAACTCGGCACAAAAGCATCGCAAGGTACCAAGCTGTTCTCCGTTTCCGGCGACTGCTGCAAAGAGGGTATCTTTGAATTGGAAATGGGAATGACCGTGCAACAATTTGTGGATGAATTTGGCGACGGCGACACCAAAGCCGTGCAAGTGGGTGGCGCCTCGGGATTTTGTGTTCCCAGAAAAGAGTTCCCCAACACCATCATCGGTTTTGAGGGCGTACCAACGGGCGGATCCATGAAAGTGTTCAACTCTTCCCGATCCATGTACAATACTTTGGAAAACTATTTGATATTCTTTGAAGAAGAATCGTGCGGACAGTGTACCCCGTGCCGTATCGGAACCCAACAGTTGCTTATGGGGATTCATGCCGTAAAACGCAAAGAAAAACCAAAAAGCTATCTCGATGAACTATTAAAACTTGCTCAAACGATGAAATTCGCCTCCAAATGCGGGCTCGGTCGTTCGGTAGGTAATGCGTTTGGATCTATTGTAACAAACTTTAGAGAAGAGATTATTTATTAACCACTAAAACAAATCGTTATGAGTAACTTAATTAATGTAACCATCAATAATATTCCGCTTCAGGTAGAAGAAGGAAAAACCATTCTCGAAGCGGCGAAAATGTTAAATATTCACATCCCTGTATTGTGTCATCACAAAGACTTGTGCGTAGCCGGGAACTGCCGGATTTGCGTAGTTGAAGTGGAAAAAGACCCCTATTTGGTAGCCGCTTGCGCTATCCCTGTGCGTGAAGGAATGAATATTCTTACCAATACCAAAAAAATTCGCGATGCGCGTAAACATATTTTGGAATTATTGTTAACCGAACACAACATCAATTGTATCAAATGCTGCAAAAGTAGCAGTTGTGAGTTGCAAAACTTAGCATTAGAGTATCGTTTGGATGAAGAGTTGTTTATTAACTTGTTGCAAGACATTCCGGTGGATGATTCTTCGCCGGCAATTATTAAAGACGACACCAAGTGTATCCGTTGCACCCGTTGCGTGAGAACCTGCGACGAACTGCAAGGCGTTAACGCATTGGCAATGTCTCAAAAAGGACGTCATACCAAAATGAGCACCTATTTGGAAAAACCGTTGGCAGATGTAGTGTGTACGAACTGCGGACAATGTATCAACCGCTGCCCTACCGGCGCTTTAACCGAAAAATCGTACGTTGAGCAAGTTTGGGAAGCGATTTACGACCCATCCAAATTTGTGGTGGTACAAACCGCTCCTGCCGTGCGTTTTGCTGTTGGTGAACTGTTCCATGTTCGTCCGGGCGCCCGCGTTACCGGTAGAATGGTGGCTTCGTTGCGCGCCATGGGCTTCGATGCGGTGTTGGATACCGACTTTACTGCCGACTTAACCATTATAGAAGAAGGCACCGAGTTGCTTACCCGCCTGAAAAAAGCATTGGTGGACAGAGACAAATCGGTAGCGTTGCCCATGTTCTCTTCTTGCTCTCCGGGTTGGATCAAGTTTATAGAGCATCAGTATCCTGAGTTGTTGCCCAATCTTTCTACTTGCAAATCGCCGCAACAAATGTTTGGCGCGCTGGCAAAAACTTTCTATGCTAAAAAAAGAGAGATTGACCCGGCCAATATGGTTTCTGTTTCCATCATGCCTTGTACGGCGAAAAAGTTCGAGGCGAACCGCCCCGAAATGCGCGACAGCGGCTACAAAGATGTGGACTATGTGTTGACTACCCGCGAGTTTGCCAGCATGATCCACCACTCCGGTATTGACGTGCTTACGCTGAAAAACGAAGAATTCGACAATATTATGGGCGCCTCAACCGGTGCAGCCGTAATTTTCGGAGCTACAGGAGGCGTTATGGAAGCAGCGTTGCGTACAGCATATCAAATCGTTACCGGAAAAGACGTGCCTTTTGAAGGAATTAACATTACCCCGATCAGAGGATTCCAGGGAGTTAAACAAGCCTCTCTCGTGATAGAAGGCACTTTACCCGAGTGGAAATTTTTAGAAGGCGTAGAATTGAAAGTGGCGGTTGCCCACGGATTGAAAAACGCGCACAAATTAATACAAGGCCTGAAGAGCGGCGAAATTGAAGCGCATTTTGTTGAAATCATGGCTTGCCCGGGCGGATGTATCGGCGGCGGCGGACAACCTATCCCTACCAACATTGATATTCGTACGGCGCGTATGGAAGGCACCTACAAGGCAGATTCCAAAATGTTGCTCCGCAAATCGCACGAAAACCCCGAAGTACAAGCATTATACGAAGAATTTTTGGGCAAACCAAACGGACACTTGTCGCACGAATTACTGCATACTTATTATACGGAAAGGTTTAAGTATTAGTGGGTAGTGATTAGTGGATAGTGGGAAAGAATACCTATAATATATTATTTAAAATGGGAGGCTGTCTGAAAAGGGCGGCCTTTTTTATTTTAAAAAAATAGAACTTTTCAGGAGTAAATTCCGTAAAAGTTGCGATATTTTTGGAATTTATTCCAAAAAAGTTGTATTTTCACGGCAGAATTAAATACAAATAACTATGATAAAGCGCATGAGGCTGATGTGCGTAATATGTTTGAACATGCAACCTCAACAAGTTTGCGGGCTTCTATAGGCAATTATACCATGGTCATTATTGACGAAACGCAACGAATTGAAAATATTGGCTTAAAATTAAAATTGATTACCGACCAAATTCCCAACGTGCAATTAATTGCTACCGGTAGCTCAGCTTTTGAGTTGAGTAATCGCATTAATGAGCCACTTACCGGACGAAAATGGGAGTTTCAACTTTTTCCGCTTTCATTTGCCGAAATGGTACAACATCATGGTTTAATGGAAGAAAAACGCTTGCTCCGCCATAGGCTTTTGTATGGATATTATCCTGAGGTTGTTGTAAATCAAGGAAATGAAAATAAAATTTTACGACAGCTTTCAGACAGTTATCTTTACAAAGATATTTTACAATGGGAAGGGATTCAAAAACCGGACCGGCTACTCACTTTACTAAAGGCATTGGCTTTTCAAATCGGCAATCAGGTATCGTACAATGAATTGGCGCAAACTTGTGGGCTTGATTCTAAAACTGTTGAAAAATATATTTTTACGATAACGGCATCCGTAATGCCCTGATTTCAAACTTTAATCAAATAGAAATGCGGGATGATAAAGGCGCTTTATGGGAAAATTTTTTGGTTTCCGAAAGAATGAAGAAATTACATTATAGCGAAATTTGGGCAAACTCCTATTTTTGGCGTACTAAAGACCAAAAAGAGATTGATTATATTGAAGAAAAAGACGGTAC
>WQWP01000059.1 GCA_009787485.1 Lentimicrobiaceae bacterium
AAAAACAGGTAGAGACAAATACTATAAAATAACCATCAAGGAAAAATCAACACAGAATAAATGAAAAAACTGCCGAAAGGTTTTTAGCTTGCGGCAGTTTTTAGATCATTTACTGAATATCCCCACATAATAAAACGGCAAATTAATAAGTTTGAATTTTTCCCCATTAGTAATGCTTATTCATTAATACACCTCACACTCACCGCATCGGCTTTCCGGCTTTCTATGATTTCTATTTGATTGCAATAATAGCGCACGGTGGCGGCGATGTGTGTAGTGGCATTGGGAGATGGTAGATTTGAAGACCAGAATCGGGTGTCTCCATACAGATTTTCAAAACGTTGCAGCGCGCTATTGAAATAACCGGCGCCTCTTAAATCAAACTTTAAAAAGTTAGTGTGGGTATTGGGTTTTAACCAATAGTCAGGGTTTTTCAAATCATCTATGTTATAGCTATTCAATGCTGCCCATTCGTCGGAAGTTGGGATGCGCCAGCCTTCCGGGCACAGTGTACGTGCTCCCGCACGGGTAGGTTCGGGAAATGCCTCTTCAAAAGTGTAGAGCAAGCCAAACGCTTCTTTGTATTGCGCTGTATCAAGACCTGACGAGAGGTAGTAAGGGTGAATCAGCAAAATATCTTCTCCGTTAGCATATTTTGTATTGCGCAAGTTTTCTTTGAACCAGCAAAAACCGGCTAAATCTACCAGATTGTAAGTAAAATCATTCACATCATCGTAGTACGTTTCCGGGCAATCAAAAATGACTTCAATGGTATGGTTATCCTGAATATCACTAAAAGTGTAAGTTTTGCTTGCCACTGCATCCGGGTCGTTTACGCCGTCTATCAAAACCAAACCGATATGATGGGGCGACTTTGCAGCAAAGTTAAAGATGAGGTTGTCGCCATGTATTACTGTGGTAACACCCGCAGGGTCAATAGTTCCACGATCGCTCGGGGTGGCGGTTGCCGTAATGGTATAAGTGTTTATGGTAAAGGTAACATGAATGGAATCATCTTTTATAACATTTACGAAGGTATAATAGCCGTCTTCAACTGCCTGCGCGTTGTAAATGCCGCCAACGAAAACGCTGTCCACGTGGTAGCCGGTAGCCGGAGTGAAGGTGAAATTTTGGTTATCTCCGGCGTTTATTTCCACATCTCCTGAAGGGGTAATGGTTCCGTGGTCTCCTGCGGTTGCCGTAATGGTGAAAATAACGGTTTGAGATTCATACGCTCCCATATCCACAATTCCGCCAAGGATACGCGGGTTGCCATCCAAATCGGTGGTGATTGCCGATAAGTTGGGGATTTGTCCGGCATTGAAATAAACGTTGTTTCCGGTGTTGATGCAGGGACTGGTGGGCTGCAGTCGGTAATTGCCTGCGGTGGTAGGCATGGTGGTTGTGGCGGCGGAAGGGTCTAACCAATCTATAAACTGCGGGCTAAGTCCCGTGAGGATGGTGCCAACGGTTGTCTCCGGCTCATCCTCTACCAAACTGTAATGATATTCAGGGGTACTGCTTGAATTACCCACATTGTGCGTTCCAGTCGTTCTCGTTGCCCTATTTCCCCAAATAATAGCATTGCGAATGATAGGGGAGGAAGAACTATTAAGCATTCCGCCGAAATCAGTGCCACTGTTTCCGCTAATTGTTACGTTGGTAATTACAGGGGAAGAATTACTATTAAACATACCGCCGATGGCACCGCCAAGGAAGAGGGCACCGGAAATTGCGCTGTTTCCGCTAATTGTTACGTTGGTAAGCTCAGGGGAAGAATTATTATTATACATACCGCCGACAAAAAAGCCGGTGGTGCAGCTTGGGCAGATTGCGCTGTTTCCGCTAATAATTACGTTGATAAGCTTAGGGGAAGAAGAAAGATTATACATACCTCCACCCGTATTTCCGCTAATGTTTACATAAGTTAAGGCAGGTGAAGAAGAAGTATTAACCATTCCGCCGCCGTAGTTTCGTGATATTGTGTTGCCGTTTACATAAATGCTGCTACTGCTGCTGCTTGCATATCCACCGGTAATGGTAAAGCCATTAATACAAGCCGTATCTACATCGCCTACAGAGATAACTACGTGGTAGCAATTATCTGTATTAACTCCTTTTGTGCCAATATCGCCGCTTAGGATGGTTTCGTAGGTGTTCCAATCGCGGGTGGCAAGGGCTTCTTCTCGTGTTAGGGACGATAGGGACGTTGGGGACATTGGGGCATTGTTGTCATCATCAGCGTCTTCGGGGAAGCCGCCGTAGAGTAGCACGTTCTTTACCAAAACAAAGGCGTTGTCGCGGTTGGTGAAAGTTGAGTCGGAGGGAAAATAGGGGCTTGTACCGGTTATATTGTAACCGTTGGCGCTGTAGTATGGGTAGTAGGTTCCTTCTGCCACCCAAATTTCACGGATGGTATCATTGGCGCCTGCTAAAACTGCACCTGACCATTGTTTGGCAGCGAGCAATAGTGGGTCTGCCACGTTGCGGTATGCGTTTGCCCACGAGGAGCCATCGCCGGTGCCGTTTTCTTTTACGGAGAAGATGCCGTTGGCGTCGGGTTTGGGGGTTGTGCGTGTAGGATACATCAGATAGGGGTCGTGGTTAGGATGTGTTACAAATATGCGCATCTTGGTTAGCGCTGTTGCCACATCGCCTGCCAAGGATCCGCTGTCGTCGGCAAGAATTTTTGCTGCCATCCAAAAGGCGCCGGTGGGTTCGGTGTCGTCGTTAAGAATGTCATAGATGAAAGGAACTGCATTCCATGCGTCGTCAATAGTAACGAAGCCGTAATTGTGTTCAACGGTAAATGTTCCTTTATCCATATAACCAAACAGTCCTTTTAACGGGGGGTCGGAGGCATCATACAAGTTGCCGATATAGAGGTTGTCCACCACGTCGTCTTCTTCGAGGTTTCCGGCGATGCCGCCTATGTAATAGGTGTCAAATTTTCCGCTGGTGGGCAGGTCAAATATCGGTCTGTTGGAGAGGTTGCCGAGCAGACAGTATCCGTAATCTCCGTCGAAAGAGGTTGAGGTAGAGCCTGCTATACCTCCTGCATAGAGGTAATTGCTATCTTCGAACGCATTTTTATTTTCAATCGCTATTTTTGTTGAAAATACAGCAGTGCTATATACTACACTCATATAGTTTACGCCAACTACTCCGCCGATATAGATGCCAAAGCGACTTATAGTATTCATGCTTCCGTTCATTACCACCGCAACGGTTCCTCCGTAGATGTCCATTCCGTTTATACCGCTTACTTTCACACCCCCGTCGCCTGCGTAGCCGAAAGCGCCGCCAATAAATACGCTTGTGCCGGAGAAGTTGCCATTGTCTGTTCTGAAGTATTTTACCACCGGTTGGTTTATTGCCACGTCTCTCACTTTACCGCCTCTTGAAAATCCTGCGATTGTGCCGACAGCAACCTGTTCTCTTGCTTGTCCTGCCACATTTACCGTCGGTTGGTGAAAGGTCATATTTTTTATCACCGAATAATCGCCGAGCATATAGAACATGCCGGCGCCGTAAATATTCACGTTTCCACTTTCTACAAGTATTTTATCTATCACGGTCATTCCGCTTATGGTATGTTTGGCACCGTCAATGGTAACGCCGTTCATTGCTACGGGCATCCACAGATGCGCAATCAGGTCAATATCGGCGGTCAGGGTGATGGTATAGCCGTCGTATTCGTCGGGGTTTTGTTTCAGGTTGTAGGCAAACAAGCCTAATTCGTGTCCGTCTTTAATATTGATATAGTTTGCGCCTTCGTCAATAAAACTGACGGCGCGAATACCGTCGTCAATCCAGTAAGTGGGTCGCGGAGCGTAAGCGCCGAAAGCGGGCGTTTCGGGTATGCCGAGAATGGTTTTGTGTATCCACCCTTTTAACTTCGACATGGCTCCGGCAAACCCGTAATCGGTGTCGTTGGCAATCACATTGGCTGCTGCCCAAAAGCCGCCGGTACCGGGCGTTTTGTCGTTAAGTTTATCTAAGATATTATCTGCATTGGCAGCGGGGACGTTGTCATATTCATAGTTGTGGCTGAAAGCGCATGTTCCGTAGTCTTCTTCTCCAAACATATCAAAGCTTGGATCGCCGATATAGATGTTGTTCACAGCGGCATCTTCTTTCAGCCAGCCGCAAAGTCCTCCCACATAATATTTATTTGCTGTTATACCGGCAGCAATGTTTATTACTGCTGTAGAGATGCTGTTAAGTAAACAAAAGGCTTCTTCAGCAGGGTCTTCAGCAGAGGTATATCCAACGATACCGCCTGCGCAAAGCATATCAATTTTTATCGGAGAACTGAAGTTTGAACCTATTTGCGTTCCATATACGGCGGTATTTACAATAACGCTCTTATAGTTAGCGCCGGCCATGCCGCCTATATAACAGAGGCTGGCATCTATCCGATGACCGTCAATCTCTGTAATACCTATTTCTCCTTCATAAATTTCTACTCCGTTAATGATATTCATGGTCAGTCCGGTGCTGTTTGGCAGCTCGCTTTCATACGCATATCCCACTACGCCGCCCAAAAAGAGCGTTGACCATCCTCTCAAATTGGCTAAAACTGTTGGGCTATTGATTACAACCTCGCGTATTTGTGCGCCATAACTCATTCCGGCGATGGTACCCAGCATAAATGTTGCATTATCCAAGTCTTCTACCTCAATTTTTGGCGCTTCCAAGGTAAGGTTACACACTACAGCGCTGTCAAGTACAGCAAAGAGTCCTGCGGAATGAGATCCGTTATAATGTTTGCTTCCGCCAATGTAAACCACATCCACCACATTCAATCCGAAGATGGTATTTCCGTCACCATCTAATGTGCCTGTAAAGGGGTCATCTTCTTCTCCAATCGGAGTCCATTCTCCGGTAAGTGTGATGTCGTTGGCTAATTTAAAATGTTTGTCTAAGAAGTAGCGTACGGCATCTAATTGTGTGGCATCACAGATGAGGTAAGGGTTTGCCGGTGAGCCGTCTCCGCCGCAGAAAGCGGGTGGCGGCGTTAAAATAAGGTCATATCCTTTTACTTTTAATCCCCAGGCGCTGTTTGCTGTTGCAAAATTCGGGAGAAAATCATCGCCATCTTCTACCGCTATGGCGCCGGCTGAATAGGTCTGAAAATCGAGTGTGTAAATTTTTGAGCCCGTTGGATTAAAAATGGTTGCGCCACTGTAGATAACACCCACATTGCCTGCGGTTGCCGTTTTAAATATATTGCCTGTTATCGTTGGGTCGCCACCCAGAAGGATATATCCGGCAGTGTTGTTGTAAATGGCGTTGCCGCCTGCCGTGTTTGATATTGTGCCGCCGATTATTTCAAGTTCTATGGCGTTTTCTATTGTTATGGTTGCTTGGCTGGAATTTGCGGCGGTTATTTTGCCGGAGAGCGTGATGAAGCCCCAGCCAGTGCCGTTGAAGGTGATACCTGCCGTCTCGATATCCAACTCTGTTGTGCCGTTCCCAAACTGTATTTCACAGTCTGCGCCGCCGGCGTTGGTTTTGATGTCATCAATGACGGTTTGGATGGGTTGATTCGCCGTTCCTACCATTACGCTGTTTTGGGTAGCGGTAAACGATGTGCCGTTGCCGGTGATGATGTAAACGTCGGCTTGCACAAAAACGTTCGTACTAAACGCTAACAGTAATATTAGCAGGATTCTGATTTTTAAACTGAATGATTTCATAAAAATTTGAGCCATTAAGTATTGTTATTTTATATTATAATTCTTGCAAGATATATTTGGCTGCAAAAATATAACATCCCCTCTAAAAAAATATAGCAAGGAGTCCTTATTTTGTAGCGTGGAGTCCTAAAAATTGAGAAAAAAGCACTCGCCTCCTTGACAAAACCTGTTTCAAGGTGTATATTTGCCGCGAATTTGGTGCAGAGAAATTTTTCATTAAAAAATATACTAAATCAATCAAATTAAAATACTTAGCGCAAGAAAAACCATCGGCATCGTTTCAAAAACATTATCTATTATTCACTAAAACTTACCAAAAATGAACATTAATCCTCAAAACAACGCCCTTACTTTCGAAAGTGTTTGGGCAGCACTTATGGAAACCGACCGGCAAATGAAAGAAACCGACCGAAAAAGAGAAGAAGGCGACCGACGATTTAAAGAAGAAAGAGAAAAAAGAGAACGGCAATTTCAAAAGGAAAGGAAAGAAAGCGAACGACAAAGGAAAGAAAGCGATCGACAATATAAAAAGGAAAGGGAAGAAAGCGATCGGCGATTCAAGGAAGAAAGGGAAGAAGGTAACCGGCTATTCAACGAAAGGATGAAGCTCCTTGATGAAAAAATGGCTAAAACCAACGAACAAATCGGAGGCATCTCAAGAAGCAACGGAGAGTTTTGCGAAGAATACTTTGTCAATGCTTTTGAAAAAAATCCAACTTTCCTGGGTGAAAAATTCGATCACGTACAGGCAAGCCTCAAACCATATCCGGTTGTTGTACTTAATGACCAATACGATTTAGTATTATCTAACGGCAAAACCGTTGTGATTATTGAAATGAAATACAAAGCCGGTACGAATGATGTGGGAAGGATGTTTCGCAAATTAGAATCTTATCGCGCCAATTATCCCATGCATAAAGATTATAAAATCTATTTGGGTTTAGCTTCTTTCAGTTTTTCTGACGACGTGCGGAAGCGCGCCGACGAAATGGGCGTCATACTGATTCAACAACAAGGAGAAAAAATTGAAATAATTAGCGAAACCATAAAAGCGTGGTGAACTAACCACTTCTCGCTACCTTCCTGTACTCCGCAGGCGTAATGCTATATCGCTCGCGGAATTGGCGATAGAAAGTGCTGAGTGTGCTAAACCCACATTCTGATGCTATGGCTTCAATGGTAAGACTGGAATGGTCGAGCAACCGTTTGGCTTCCTCTAAACGTAAATGGCTGATAAATTCCATAGGAGTATGTCCGGTAACTGCTTTAACTGCTTCAAAAAGAGGCGTTCTACTGATGGCCATTTCCGTAACAAGTTTTTGAATGTCAATATCGGAAGTGGCAAAATATCTATCCCTGAGGAGGCGCTCACGCAAATGTGAAACCAATTGTCGCTGTTGGCTGCTGCCCGGAAGTGGCATAGCCATACGGTCTTGTTCCTTTATTTGGCGATATAAATCACGATTTTTCCTGATGATAGTACGTCTATTATATATCCATATTCCCAAGGCTATTGCCAACAAAAAAGCGCTGCCAAGCGTGAAAAGGAAGTAGTATAGCCCTCGCTTCTTTTCAGCAGCTAATTTTTCGGCCTCATATTTGTTTCGAAGTTGGTCGAATTTCAAATTGGTATTTTCCATCTCCATGGCTGTTCGCATTTTGTAATACTGAGCGAATATCTCAACTACCTCACTGCCACGGTTTAGCCATGAAAGTAACTCTATTTGCTCAGCCATCATTCTGAGACTGTAAAGTTTCTGATTCGTTTTCACATAATAACGATAAAGGCTATCTACTACAGTAAGCGCCTGAGCATATTTTTCCTGCGCTTTGAAAAAACCTAACAAACTAAACTGAAAATAATTATAGGCGCTTTCAGGGAGTTGGTCAATATATGTTTCTATTTTGTTAATGTAAACCAACGCCTGGTCAAATTGCTTATTATAAACATAAATACTGATATGTATCCGGTGAATTTGGAATAGCGTGGGTAAGTCATCCTCTCCCAATTGATCGACAAATTTTTGATACGTTTTTTCCATATCAGAGAGTATTATCTCCAATTTCTGATACTTATTCTGGGCTTGTAAAGCATTTGCCAAATCTCTATAGACTTCCAATGCGCTTTGCAAGTTTTGTGCTTGCTGAAAATAGGATAATGCCCGGATATATTGAACCTCAGCCAGATCATAACGTTGTTGGTAAAAATAGATCTGTCCAAAACAACGGTATAATGTTCCTAAAGCAAAAGGGAGGTTTAATTCTTTTGCCGATGAAAGTAATTTTTCTGCTTCATCAATCGCTTCATCAAACTTTTCTTGCCGGCACAGTAGAGAAGTTCGGTAATTAAACATCGTAAAATAATCTTCCCACAATTTATTTTTTTTGGCAAACTCCATATAGTCAGGATATTCTCTCTCAAATTGTTCAATATTACTTCTAAAATAAAAAAACGTAATTTTATTCTTTCTTGCGATGGCTTCCATGTAAAGAGAGTCAATAGCATTGTTTCCCTGCACGTTTAATGTAATAAACATGCCAATAAACAGACAAAATAAGTTTAGCAGAAAATATCGGAAAAAGTGTTTCTGTATCAAGTATTTAGATATAGTATGATGGTTTTAAAATGACAGTGCAAAGATGCAAAAAAATATTACAGAGCAATGGTAGAAAATGTTGCGCCATTTTTAAAACTAAAAAAGTGTTTCTTTGTGCCCTCATTGGCTCCGTAGTTCAGCTGAATAGAACGTCAGATTCCGGTTCTGAAGGTCGTGGGTTTGAATCCCGCCGGAGTCGCTGAATAGATTATGAAAATGAAATTTTTAAACCTGATTATCCTTTGCGTAACATTTTTAAACTTTGGTTACGCAAACTCCAATTCAGCCCCAATCTTCGAACCCGACACAAACTATTATGGCGCCGATCTTACACAATTTCCGCCAAATGTTAGGAAATGGGTTGTGAACAAGGCTTTTACTAAAGAGAAAATGGAACGTCCTGCCATGATAAATCCTCAGCTAAAAGTTTGGTGGAGCGAAGATAATAATGCCGTTTTAGCAGAAGCATCTTACACCATAGCAGAAGGATACGTGGGCGCAGGAACGCTGGAAACGTGGGGACAAGAAGCCCGTTTTTTCGGGTCTCCCGCCATATTTAATGTGTATGGTGAACATGCAAAATATCATACTTTGAGATTTGAGTGGGAGCTCAAGCAGGAGGTAGAGCAACTTTTAGAAAATGACCCTGCATATTCCGAAATCATAACATTTGCCAAACAACTGAGTGATGAAATTGAATATGATTGGAAAAATTTTCCCGGATACAAAGGACCTGTAAAACGAACACCCGGAAAAAAATATTTTCTTTGTGATGGATATGCTAACGAGGTAATGAACAGAATATTAGATTTAAACAGCGTGCAGGCGGTACAACGATGGGTTTCCTCCAATCACGCATGGAACGTGGTAAAACTAACGGACGGAAGAACATTATACCTTGATTTAACCTGGTTTGATAACGAAGATATTGACCAAAAGACCGGAAAGATTTATCAAACAGATGATTATAGATGGGCAAATATTACCTTTAACGAAGAACTGTTTCGCTATTCAAGTGTTGGGTACGGCGACCGCGTGTTTCATCATGCATTGGGAAAATTCGATAAAGAGGTAATAAAATAATCATTACCAATCATTGCCGTTGGCTGAAGCCAACGGACTTTGTAGATTTTCCTATATTTTCGCCGCCTAATTAATTGATTTTAAAAATGGACTACAATTTTAGAGAAGTCGAAAAAAAATGGCAGCAATTTTGGCGTGAGAAAAACGTGTATAAAACGGAAATAGATCATTCTAAATCAAAGTATTATGTATTGGATATGTTTCCGTATCCTTCCGGCGCAGGGCTTCACGTGGGGCACCCGCTCGGCTACATCGCCTCCGATATTTACGCACGGTACAAACGGCAAAAAGGATTTAACGTGCTGCACCCCATGGGTTACGATGCGTTTGGGTTGCCCGCAGAGCAATACGCCATTCAAACCGGACAACACCCCGCCATTACCACAGCGCAAAATATAGCGCGCTACCGTGAGCAAATGGACAAAATCGGCTTTTCTTACGATTGGAGCCGCGAAGTACGTACCAGCGATCCGGAATATTACAAATGGACGCAATGGACGTTCATTCAACTGTTTAATCATTATTATTGCCAAGATGCGCAACAGGCGCGTCCCATTTCCGAATTGGAAGAAGTGCTTGCAGCAGAGGGTACAACACGTATTCGCCCCGCTGCTACCGTAGAACTTTCATTTACCGCCAACGAATGGAATGTCAAAACAGAAGAAGAAAAACAAGCTATCTTGCTGAATTACAGATTGGCATATTTGGCAGATACTTGGGTAAATTGGTGCCCGGGATTAGGTACCGTACTCGCCAACGATGAGGTAGTAAACGGTTTCTCCGTGCGCGGCGGCTTCCCCGTTGAGCGCAAACTGATGAAACAGTGGATTTTGCGCGTTTCTGCCTACGCCGAGCGTTTACTGCAAGGACTCAACACCATTGATTGGAGCGAATCGTTAAAAGAGATACAAAGGAATTGGATTGGGAAAAGTGAAGGAGCGGCGGTAGAATTTAAAATTGAAAATTTAAAATTGAAAATTGATGTTTTTACAACGAGGCCCGATACGATTTTTGGGGTTACTTTTATGGTGCTTTGTCCTGAACATGAGTTAATTAAAGAAATTACGACACCTGAGCAAAAGAAAGAGGTGGATGAATATGTGTTTAAGGCAAAAAACCGTTCTGAGGTGGAGCGTGCCGGCGATGTGAAAAAAGTATCGGGCGTATTTACAGGCGCTTATGCTGTAAACCCGTTTACAGGGGAAGAGATTCCGGTTTATGTGGCCGAGTATGTGTTGGCAGGTTATGGCACCGGCGCCATTATGGCAGTGCCCGCGCACGATAGCCGCGATTATGCGTTTGCTAAACATTTCGGATTGCCTATAAGAGAAGTAATTAGCGGCGGAGATATTTCCGAAGAAGCCTACGAAGCCAAAGAGGGCATTTGCATCAATTCCGGTTTTATTAATGATATGAATGCGAAGGAGGGCGCCAAAGCCGTGATTGACAGCGTTAAAGAGAGAGGCATTGGATACGGCACCATTAATTACCGGTTGCGCGATGCTATTTTTAGTCGCCAACGTTATTGGGGAGAGCCGTTTCCGGTTTATTTCAAAAACGAAATTCCTTACATGTTGCCTGAAAATCAACTGCCGTTGTTGCTTCCCGAAGTGGATAAATATTTGCCTACCGAAACCGGCGAGCCGCCATTGGCACGCGCCCAAAACTGGCAAACAAAAGAAGGATTTAAGCTGGAAACGAGCACCATGCCTGGTTTTGCCGGCTCCAGCGGATACTATTTGCGTTACACAGATCCGCATAATGAAACAGCGTATTTCTCGAAAGAAGCTAACGAATATTGGCAAAATGTGGATTTGTATGTAGGTGGCTCTGAGCATGCTACAGGACATTTGATCTACGCTCGCTTTTGGAATAAATTCTTGTACGACATAGGATTGGTGTGCAAAGAGGAGCCGTTCCAAAAGTTAATTAACCAAGGCATGATACAGGGAAGGTCGAACTTCGTATATCGGATTAATGGTACGAACACATTCGTATCTTTCGGGTTAAAAGACAATTATGAGGTTACTCCCATTCATGTGGATGTTAATATCGTTCATAACGACGTGTTGGATATCGAAGCCTTTAAACAATGGCAGCCTGAATTTGCTAATGCTGAATTTATTTTGGAAAACGAAAAGTATATTTGTGGCTGGGAAGTAGAAAAAATGTCAAAATCGAAGTATAATGTACAAAATCCTGATGATTTGGTAGAAAAATACGGTGCAGACACATTAAGAATGTACGAGATGTTTTTGGGACCCATCGAATTGGCAAAACCTTGGGATACCAACGGCATTGAGGGCGTATCGCGGTTTATCCGTAAATTTTGGCGCCTGTTCCACGATGCTAACAATGAGTGGAATGTGAGCGATGCCGAGCCAACGCCCGAAGAGTACAAAATTTTGCACCGCACCATCCAAAAAATAGAAAACGATAACGAGCGATTTTCGTTTAACACCGCCGTAAGCGCTTTTATGATTTGTGTGAACGAATTGGCGGATAAAAAATGCAACAAACGTAAGATTTTAGAGTCGTTAACCATCTTGCTTTCTGCTTATGCACCACACATTTGTGAAGAATTATGGCACTTGCTGGGCAACGAAAATTCTATAACTACTGCTATTTATCCCGTATTTAATCCTGAATATTTGGTAGAAAATACCTTTAATTATCCGGTATCTTTTAATGGTAAAACACGCTTCTTTAAGGAATTTCCTTTAGATAAATCTTTGGCAGATGTTGAAACAGAGATTCTTCAATTGGAGGAAACGAAAAAATGGTTGGAAGATAAGCCGGTGAAAAAGGTGATTGTTGTGCAGAGGAAGATTGTGAATGTGGTAGTGTGAGTTGAGATACGATTACGCATTTTTTCGTTACGCATTTTTGCATAATCAAAAAAAAGATTATTTTTGCGAAAAAATTTAAAGTATGAATCCATTTTCTTACGGAACTATAGTGAAAGGGGGCAGTTTTTACGACAGAAAAGAGGAATGTGCCCGTATTGTCAACACTCTGTCCGGTGGCAATAATATGGTGCTTTATGCACCACGACGTTTTGGAAAAACTTCTTTGATTTTCAAAGCGATAGAAGAATTGGAAACAACCGGTTTTTTGTGTATTTATTTCGACTGTATGCCTGTTTTTTCATTAGAATCGTTTGTAAGGCTTTATACGAAAGCATTATCGGCAAAGCAGTCGAACCTGAGCCGGTTTGCTCAATTGTTTTCTTCGATTATCAAAAATATTCGTCCGATTTTAACTTTTGGAGAGGATGGTAAACCGGAATTTTCAATTGACTTTGCCAATGCAGAGGTAAATGAAACTGTAATTTCACAGCTCTTGGATATGCCCGAACTATTAGCAGGCAAGAACAAACGAGTTATTGTGTTTTTTGATGAGTTTCAAGAAGTTTCAAAACTAAAAAACATCAACTTCGAGGCTTTATTGCGAAGCAAAGTACAGCAACAGCAAAAAACAAACTATCTTTTTTTCGGAAGTAAAACACACATACTCAAGGAGATGTTTAACGATAAAAGTAAAGCGTTTTATAATTCTGCATCGCAAATTTCAATGGGTACCATCCCTCAACAGGAAACAATTGCTTTCTTACGTGAAAAGTTCTATTTATCAAACATTTACATTGACGATGAAATTGCAAAATATCTTATTTCCGTAGCTGCGGATATACCGCATTATATTCAACTCCTGGCGTCTGAAATTTGGCAGAATATGATTAATAATCAAACCTCAGTAACTAAAACCATTGTTGACGAATGTGCTCACAAAATATTGATGCTCAAAAGCGATTATTATTTTGAATTATTCGAAAACCGTTCTCAGAACCAAAAAAAACTGCTCAAAGCTTTATCCTATGAAAGAAAAAATATTTTTTCGGCAGACTACATCAACAAGCACAGGCTATCTGCCGCAAGCACACTACAGCGTTCTGTAAAAGAATTGATTAATAATGGAATTATTGAAAAAAACGGAGATGAATACTTCATTACGGATCCCTTTTTCAGGTTGTTTTTAATAGAAAATTGTTAATTTTCGACAAAAATAGATTATTCCAACTCATTCAATTCCTCTAAACTTTTCTTAATAACCTGAATATTGGTATCGTAAATTCTTTTATATATCCAATAACTGAGGACTATGCCAAATATACATGCCATGATTAAAAATATCCAATATGAAACATTTGCTCCAATTTCGTAATAGCATAAAACTCCAAGGATGAAATAGATAGGAGCTAAACCAAAATAAACAGCAATTTTTTCTTTTTTGAGCAGAATAATGTATTTACTCACGTTATA
>WQWP01000060.1 GCA_009787485.1 Lentimicrobiaceae bacterium
AGGTTTTCATTATGATCTACGATCTGCAAAGTAAAAGCATCATATTCCTGAAACATAAAAACTTGAAAGGGAACGACAGAGGCATAGCGATAATTTACCCTACCTTGCTCTATTTCAACCAAAATAAAATGCCCCTGTTGCGGCTTCTCTTTCCATTGTCCTGAAAAAGCGCCACGCGGCGTGTGCAGCATCTTTTTGATTAACAAGCTGTCTTTGGGTGAAAATCTTACAAACTGTTCTGCTTCACTATTTGTAATTTCATAGATATAGGTGAGCTTGGCTTCTTCCTGCCACTTGATTTCCTGTGCCTGTAAACAGAAAGAAAGCAGGAGGGTTAAAGTTATTAAGGTTGTTCTCATTATGCTAAGGTTAATTCGGGTTAATATGTAAATTTTTTTATGGTGCGAAATTAGGAAATAATAAACATCACAGAGACACAAAGAAGACAAAAATTTTACAGAGTAGCAAGCATATTTTTATTCACAAATGCAAGTTCGATTACCACAACACCGAAGGTGTTCAATGTGAATAACCCCGTGCAAGGCGATAGCCGCAGCTCGGGGTACGAAACGCCCAACCCATCCTTCCGAACTCCGTAGGAGTTCAACATCTGTCTGCCTCATGTTGTGCTCCTACGGAGCACAGAGTTAGCACGTTACATCGCTTACCCCGAGCTGCGGCTATCGCCTTGCACGGGGTTATTCACATTGAACACCTTCGGTGTTGGGTTGTTTTCGTGTAATGCAAAGAAAATTTAACCGATTTTGCAAAGCCCACACAAATCCAAATAAAATTTCTATTTTCGCCCAAAATTTCTAAAAAGTATTCTATGAAAAACATTGACTGGAAAAACCTGACTTTCGGGTATGTAAAAACGGATTATAATATTCGTTGTTATTTCAAAGACGGTAAATGGGGTCCCCTCGAAGTGAGTACCTCTGAAACGATTGAGCTTCATATTGCTGCCACTTGCCTGCACTACGGTCAGGAAGCCTTTGAGGGCATGAAAGCATACAGAGGAAAAGATAATAAAGTGCGTTTGTTTCGCTGGGAAGAGAACTGGCTGCGCCTGCAAAGATCTGCAGATGGTATTCTTATGCAGCGGGTTCCCAAAGAAATTTTTGAAGAAGGGATTCGTAAAGCAGTGGAATTAAATCAGGAATATATTCCTCCTTACGGCACGGGCGGCTCTTTGTATTTGCGCCCGTTGCTCATCGGCTCCGGCGCAAAAGTAGGCGTGAGTCCGGCAGATGAATATTTGTTTATGATTTTTGTAACGCCCGTAGGTCCTTATTTTAAAGAAGGATTTAAACCGGTAAAAATGCAATTGATTCGCGATTTCGACCGCGCCGCACCGCAAGGAACCGGCAGCATTAAAGTAGGCGGAAACTACGCCGCCAGCTTGCGCGCAGGTCAACGTGCTCATAAAGAAGGTTTTGCAACCGCCATTTTTGCAGATGCTAAAACCAAACAATATATTGATGAAGCGGGTCCCGCCAATTTCTATGGCATCAGAGACGGGAAATATATTACGCCCGATTCGGAAACGATTCTTCCTTCCATTACCAACATGTCGTTGCGCGAATTGGCTGCCGATATGGGATTGATTGTAGAACGCCGCCACGTGGCTCTTGAAGAATTAGCTACATTTGAAGAGGCCGGCGCCTGCGGAACTGCCGCCGTAATTTCTCCCATCGGAATGATTCAGGATAGAGATACCGGCGCTGTTCATCAATACTCTAAAGATGGAGAAGCAGGCCCGTGGAGCAAAAAGCTGTATGCGCGCTTGACGGGGATTCAGTATGGGGAGGTAGAGGATAAGTTTAATTGGTGTACGGTGCTTTTTTAATGTAGTAATTACTCTCGCAAAGACGCAAAGGCGCAAAGTTTTTATAGATTCTTTGCGCCTTCGCGTCTTTGCGAGAACTTATATCTTTCTCTTAACTCGCATTAACCGGTTTCCGTTTCCTCTTCTTCTTCCTCCCCGTTTTCTTAGCGCCGCCATTGGGTAGATACTGCGTGCCCCCATTGTTCTTCATAATCTCTTTCGTAGAAAAGAGTTGAAAATCTTCAGACAGCACAATCTTACCCTCCGAAAGATCTTTCAATTGATTGAGAATCAATTCATCGCTTACAGCATTACGATTGTAAAGAAGATAGAGTTTCTTTAAATGATTGGCTAAAATTTTGCCCATCGCTTCCCGTTGCGGCATGGGATATTGCGCTACTTTTTTGATAATAGCTTCCATATTTCGCCCATAAGTACGAAAACTTATTTTCGATTTAACATATTGATGCTGTATGTTTTTCGTTGTTCTTTCTTCAGGCGTGGGCTTCGGAAAAGGAGCATCCACATCTAATCTGTAATTGGAAATGATAAAAAGATGATCCCACAACTTCCGCCAATAATCCATAGATTGATTGTGCGGATCGGCTTGGTTGTTGTTTTCTTTGGTATCCGGATGAATCTCCGCCATAACACGGATGATCGCTTTGGCAGTTTCGGTGCGCTTTTTACGGTCTTTAATGGTAATGGCGTACTCAATCATTTTTTGCACATTGCGCCCGTACTCCTTTATTTCAAGGTGGTTACGCGAGGTGTTGTATTCGAACATATTTTAATTAAAATTAAGTTGGCGAATTAACATGATTTTTTTGATTTTTCTCGCAAAGGCGCAAAGGCGCAAAGAAAAAAATTATAACCCCTTTGCGCCTTCGCGCCTTCGCGAGAATATTTACACAAAAAGTGTATTTGTATATAAAAAATGTTATTTTCGCGCCCATTTTGTAAAGTTATGGCAAAAAAAGATATTCCTATCGAAATTTTAGAAGCCGCAAAAGAATTGTTCTTTAAGCATGGCTTCAAACGTATTAGCATTGAGGACATTTGCAATAAAGCAGACATCAGCCGGCGTACGTTTTATGTGTATTATGAAAACAAAACCGATCTGTTGATTAAACTATTGGAACAAATTCGCGCGGAAAATTTGCACGAAATTTTTGCCGTAGTCAACAGCGCCTTGCCCTTTCCCGAAAAGCTGATCCAAATTACAAGGTACAACATCGCCCAGTTAGAGCAAATGACCCCCGAGTTTTTGGCCGATATCCACGACCCTTCTTTCACTGAAGTGCGAGAGCATTACGAATGCAAGAAAGAATACATGGAAGAGTGGATTCACACCTTTTTCACCGAAGCGCAAAAAAACGGCGACATCCGCGCCAACTTAGACATAGACTTTTTGCAACGATTTATAAACTACGCCATTGCATCATACAAAAACGAAGTAATACGGAAACACTACCCCGACACTGCACTCCTCTTACGAAAAGTAGCAGACCTCCTCTTCTACGGAATCCTCGGCAAAGAGAATTGAGAATTGAGAATTAAAAGAATTATTAACCACTAACCGTTAACCACTAACCACTAATCACTATTATGTTCCACTTCAAATACTTCTCCCTTACCGACCAGCAAAGCACCATGAAAGTGGGTACTGATGCCGTATTGCTTGGCGCGTGGATGCCTGTTCCGGAGGATTGTGCTACCATTTTGGATATTGGTTGCGGTTGCGGAGTCATCTCATTCATGCTCGCCCAAAAAACAAAAGCGCACATTACAGGGATTGATATGGACGAAAACTCGGTAAATGAGGCACAAAAAAATGCAGAAAACTTTCCCTGGAAAGACCAAGTGCAATTTATTCACGAAAATGTGCAAGATTTTGCCCAAAAAACAACACAAAAATTTGACGTCATAATAAGCAACCCACCTTTTTTTGAAAACAGCCTAAAATCTCCGGAAACAAATAGAAATATTTCCAAGCACAACGACAGCTTACCTTTAGAAGACCTCATAGACGCCGTAAATATGTTACTTTCGGAAAATGGACGTTTCGGAGTAATCCTCCCCTCGGGAATGGCAGAAAAATTAGGAAAATTAGCATTAGAAAAACATTTATATGTTACAAAGAAAACGTGGATTTGCCCCACACCTACAAAAAAAGCGAATAGAATATTAACGATGTTTGAAAGAAAAAATACGGTTTGCGAAAAAGACAGGTTAGTTATAAGAGATGATGGTTATACAACTGAATATCACAAACTTGTAGAAGAATACTTATTAATTGATCATTTAACAAAATGAAAAATAAAAAACGTACTTCCGGAAAACTAATATTTCTCTTATTTGGAGCGCTTTTCTTATTTAATATGTGCACCTCGAAATTTAATTCCGGCGATTTAATCTTCGTATCTTCCGAAACCAGCGATTTTGAAAAATCAATCGTTGAAGTTACAAAATCGGAAAATAAAGCATTGAATTTTTCACATGTCGGCATCATTAACGTAACCGATTCCGGCATTTTTGTGGTGGAAGCGGCTCCTGAAAAAGGGGTGGTTTACACAAGTTTACAAGTATTTAAAGATGAAAATCAGAACGGCGTTTTGTATGTAGGCAGTTTAAAATCAGCATATAAAAAATACGCAAACAACGCCCTTAGTAGAGCCTGCGATCATCTTGGAAAAGGATATGATTATGCTTTCGATTTTGAGAACGACCTCTATTATTGCAGTGAGTTGGTGTATGATGCATACACTTATGCGAGTGGGGATTTTCAGTTTTTTGAGACTTCTGATATGAGTTTTAAGAAAGAGGGGGCAGATGAAGTATTGCCTTATTGGGTGTCATATTTTGAGAAGTTGAATATTTCTGTTCCGGAAGGTAAACTCGGGGTAAATCCAACGGGAATTGGTCGTTCTGATAAACTAAGAAGACTGACGAGGTCGAACAAAATAGTTTATCAGAAAAAGCCTCCGAAGGAGGCGAATATGAATAACCCCGTGCAAGCCGTAGGCGCAGCTCGGGGTAGAGAAAACCGCCATCAATACCAGAACTCCGTAGGAGTTCAACATCTGTCTGCTTTATGTTGTGCTCCTACGGAGCACAGGATTAGCGTGTTACATCGTTTCACCCCGAGCTGCGGCTATCGCCTTGCACGGGGTTATTCACATTTCACGCCTGCGGCGTGGTGCCAAAATTTGAACAAAAAAAATATACTGTAATTCCAGAATTTATAAAATTATACTCACATGAAAAAACTAACCCTATTAACCCTGTGCCTGCTTACCCTTCCTTGTTTCGCGCAAAACCAGCCCGATTCCCTCCGCATTACCTTGCCGCAAGCCATCGAAATTGCCCTGAACGAAAGCCCCACCATGCGCATTGCAGGCAGAACTATCGAAACTAAAAAGTATTACAAAAAAGAACAAATTGTAAACTTATTCCCCAACGTAACCGGCGCGGCATCGTATCAACGGACGTTACAAAAGCAAAAAATGGTCATGGATTTTATGGGACAAAACATGGAAATTGAAGTAGGAACCTTTAACAATATGGTACTTTCCGCCAATTTAACCTTGCCCATTATTGCACCGGCGCTATGGAACGTGATAAAACTCACTTCCATGGATATTGAACTGGCAGTAGAACAGGCACGCGCATCAAAAATTGTACTCGTAAATAATGTAAAAAAAGCGTATTATCGCGTACTTCTGATGCAAGAATCGTACAACGCATTGATGGAGAATTATAAAAACATAGAAGATAATGCCAAATTTATTACCGATAAATACAATCAGGGTTTGGTTTCTGAGTTTGAAAAATTACGCGCCGATGTACAGGTGCAAAACGCAAAACCCAGTATCAATGCTGCCTTTAATGCAATAGGTATAAGTCAGATAGCACTTAAAATTCATATGGGCGTAGATGTTAACGAAGCGCTGATCTTTACTGGGGAATTGAAAGATTTTGAACTTGAGATGGAAATGGCGAAACTTCCGGAGATGAGCTCGTTATCTTTAGAAAGTAATACCAATTTGAAACAAATGGACATGACCATTCAGTTGTTGGAGCGTTCGCGCAAGGCTGTACTTTCCGGCGCATACCCCATGTTAGCATTAGCGGGAAGTTATCAATATATGACGATGGGGAATGATATTCCTTTTAATCAATTCAATTGGTTTCCTTATTCGGTATTGGGGATTTCTTTGCAAATTCCTATTGTTTCGTGGGCAACCACCACCTACAAAACCAAACAGATTAAGAATGATATTCAAAATATGAATGACAGACGCCTAGATGTGGAACGGCAATTTCAGTTAGCCATATCAAGCAATTTGAGCAACATTGATAAAGCGCTTGCCGATTTTGAATCAGGTACCGAAAGTGTGAATATGGCTACCCGCGCATTCAGCATCGCCCAAAAACAATATGAAGTAGGGATGACCACATGGCTTGACCTTAACACGGCCGAGTTGGCGCTGCTACGCTCGCAGTTACTATACTATCAATCTATTTACGACTATCTTGTGGCGCAGGCAGAATTGGAGTATGTACTGGGGAAATAGTGGTTAGTGGTTAGTGATTAGTGGTTAGTGATTAGTGGTTAGTGGTTAGTGATTAGTGGTTAGTGGTTAGTGGTTAGTGATTAGTGGTTAGTGATTAGTGGTTAGTGATTAGTGGTTAAAATACTTATATATATATTAGAAATGATGAAAAAAGGGGTATTGAAAGAGAAAAGTTTTAAGTTTGCTGTAAGGGTAGTAAATCTTTACAAGTATTTATGTGAAGAAAAGAAAGAGTTTATTTTGTCAAAACAGGTTTTGCGAAGTGGTACATCGGTTGGTGCAATGGTGCGAGAAGCAGAACATTCGGAAAGCATAGCCGATTTTATTCATAAAATGGCTATCGCACAAAAAGAAATAAACGAAACCATATATTGGCTCGAATTAATGATGGAAACCGAATATATTTCAACCAAAGAATTTGAAAATATCAATACCAACGCAATAGAAATCATCAAAATGATAACCTCCTCAATCAAAACCGCCAAATCCAACCGCCCTCCCCCCACTACCCACTACCCACTAATCACTACCCACTAACCACTAACCACTAACCACTAATCACTAACCACTAACCACTAACCACTAATCACTAACCACTAATCACTAACCACTAATCACTAACCACTAACCACTAACCACTAACCACTAATCACTATGAAAAGAAAAATCCACAACGCCTACGCCGACATCGCCGACTACCACTGTTTCGGCTGCTCGCCCACCAACCCCATTGGGCTAAAACTCAATTTCTGGGAAGAAGAAGAATGGGTTTACGCCAAATGGACACCGGATAAATGGTACGAAGGCTACCTCAACATGCTGCACGGAGGCATACAAGCCACACTGTTAGATGAGATTGCTGATTGGGTGCTCATTGTAAAATTAGGCACCAGCGGGGTTACCAAAAATTTGAATATCACTTATTTGAAACCTGTTTTTATGAATCAGGGGGAGATTACCATTCGCGCAAAATTGGTTATTCAAGATGGAAATTCTGCTATTACATACGCCGAGTTGATGGATAAAGATGGGGTATTGCGCTCGCATGCTGAGATTGAGTATTTTGTGTTTCCACAGGAGGTTGCCAAACAGAAGTACAACTTTCCGGAGGCGGAAGCGTTTTTTAGAATTGAGAATTGAGAATTAAGAATTAAGAATTGAGAATTAAGAATTGAGAATTAAGAATTAAAAGAATATTGAACCTTAACCCCATTAACCCCATTAACCACTAACCACTAACCACTAACCACTAATCACTAACCACTAATCACTAACCACTAACCACTAACCACTAACCACTAACCACTAACCACTATTATGAAATCATACAGAAAGGAACTCCACTTCAACTTTCCCACTCGCAGGGGGTTGAGAAATATTACGCGAGATGTGCAGCAAGCTATAAATGAAAGCGGCATTAAAGAAGGCTTGGTATTGGTAAACGCCCTGCATATTACTGCCAGCGTGTTTATTAACGATGATGAATCGGGTTTGCACCACGATTATGAAGTGTGGTTGGAAAAATTGGCGCCCGAGAAACCGTATAGCCAATATCAACACAATGGTTTTGAGGATAATGCTGATGCACACCTGAAACGCACGATCATGGGGCGCGAGGTGGTGTGCGCCATCACTAATGGAAAACTTGATTTTGGGACTTGGGAGCAGATTTTCTATTTTGAGTTTGATGGGAAACGGAGTAAAAGGGCGTTAATTAAAATTATTGGGGAATAAAAGGGAGAAGGGAGAAAAGGAGAAGGGAGAAAAGGAGAAAAGGAGGAAGAAATTCCTTCTCCTCTTTGAGGAGAAGGTGGCAGACAGCGGCTTGCCGCTGGATGACGGAAGAGGTGATATATTAAAAAACAAAAATTAAAAAAATCAATATGAAAAAAACAACACTAAGGGTACTAACCCTCATCTTATTGGCAGCAACGCTTACCGCATGCAACCTAAAGAAAGAAACCGAAAACTCACAGCAAGCAACTCAAAACGAGGCAATTACAATCAGAGTAGCCCAGGTACACGAACAAGCCGTATCCCAACTTTTTGAGTACACCGCTGTAGTGCGCGCCGAAGCTATCAACAACATTGCACCCACCGCCCCTCCCGGAAGAATTGACAAAATCTTTGTAGAAGTAGGCGACTTCGTTGATGCCGGACAAAAATTAGTGCAAATGGATGCTGTTCAACTGCGCCAGGCTCAAACTCAGTTAGATTATTTGAAAGAAAATTTTAATCGATTGGATGAATTGTACAAAGTGGGCGGCGTTTCAAAAGCGGATTGGGATAACTTGAAAACGCAATTGGATGTAGCACAAAATACGTACAATTACTTATCCGAAAACACGCAATTGATGAGCCCCATTAGCGGCGTGGTTACCATGCGCAATTACGATAGCGGCGATATCTACACCGGAAACCCAATCTTGCAAATCCAACAAATCCGTCCGGTAAAACTGTTAATTAATGTTTCTGAAAGTCAATACAATGACATTAAAAAAGGGATGGAAGCCAAGATTAGAATTGACATTTTGGGTAATGAAGAGATTACCGGTCGTGTAAGTTTGATTTATCCTACGTTGGATGCGCGCACCCACACGTTTCCCGTGGAAATTACCATTCCGAATGCCAATGCCAAAGTGCGCCCCGGCATGTACGCCCGCGCCATGTTCAACTTGGGCAACCGCAACAATGTGGTGGTGCCCGATAACGCCATTGTAAAGCAGCCCGGCAGCGGCGACCGCTACGTGTTTGTTTTGAACGATGATAACACCGTTTCTTATGTAAAAGTAGTGCTCGGCAGAAGGTTAGATGCCAATTACGAAGTGCTTTCCGGGCTTAATAGCGGCGACAAAGTGGCGGTTACTTCGTTGACGAAGTTGAAAGATGGGACGAGTGTGCAGGTGGTAGAATAATAGTTTCTCGCAAAGACGCGAAGGCGCAAAGAGAAAAAAAACTTTGCGCCTTTGCGCCTTTGCGAGATCCTAATACAAAAACTTCCACCCCAAAAACCCCAACACAAATATAATAAACGCCAGCCAAATCACCACACGCATATTGCTCGTTGCGCTCTTTCGGCTGCTGTAGCGCCTTCTTTCCCAATTCGTTCTTAGTTTGTCTCCAAATTTATTGGGGTCAAAATTTTCAGCAGTAGTGGGCTGTTCATCTTCAGGCGTAAAAACCTGAGCCTTATAATTATATTTCCGTGACTCTGAGCGTTGTAAAAAGGAGAAATTCATAATGGTAAAATTTGAAATGCAAAAGTATATAAATAGTGATAAGATTCAGTAATAATTTTAAATATCCAACAAAACAGGTTCATTTACAAGCTCATACATTTCGTTCACTATAACAGCATTCACAAAAGTGGTTTCTTGCAATTTCTTTATGCCGTGAACTGCATGAATATGTCCAAAAAGATGATGACGAGGTTTTATCCGTTCAATGGCTCGCAGTAAATCGGGGCAACCATAATGGATGTTATCATCGAAATCCAAAATGCCGTTGTTGTGGGTGTCGGAAAGGTGGAGTATGCGCATGGATTATATTTTCCTTTTATTTCTTTATTATATATCTTTTTCCTAAATAATTCGCCCATTTTTCAAACTCATTATCTCCTATTTTTTTGGCTTTCTCCCTGCATATTTCAATAAAGTATTCATAAGTAACAAGTCCAAATTTATTATCTTGATTATCATTTAACATGTCAAGATATTCTTTTCCTGTGTTTTTTGATTTTAAAAAAACTATTATATATAGACGAAAATCAAGAGAAAAACTACACAGGATTTCTGACGAATTAACAATTTTTAAGAAATGAAGTTTGAAAACTACTTCGCCAAATTCCCTATCGCATACAACGGATAAACCTTTATTTTATCGTATTGTGCAAAATTCTCAAGCGAGGTGCGCACGCCGTATTCTGATTGTTTTTCCTTGAGAAACAGGTTCATACTTTGCATTTTGCCGCTTGTTCCTGATTTTACTTCAATGGGGATGACTTTTTCTTTTTTTTGGATAACGAAGTCCACCTCAGCACAACTTTTTTTCGATTCTCGATGCCAGTAAAAAAGTTGTAGTTGATCGTATGAAGGTGAAGATTTTAAAAGTTCCAAGCCCACCATTTGTTCCGCAAGAGATCCTTTATTTACAAGCGAGAAATTATCACTGAAAAGAATATCTGAAAGTTGTAATTTTAACAATCTTTGAAAGATGCCGGTGTCGAACAGCATAAATTTTTGTTTTTTATAATTTACTTGTGCACCCAAAGGTATTCCGTCTGCCGATGTGTGTACTACTGAAATTACCAAACCCGCTTTTTCTAACAAACTTATACTTTCCTTAACTTGTCGAATATTATATTGTTCTACTTTAGAGTAATTAAACTTACTGCCTGCCTGATCTACAATTGCCCTAAATGCTGTTGAAATTCTCATTTCAGGAACTCGTTTTTTATATTTTGAAAAATCTGTTTTTAAACTATCTACTAAATCATTAAGTATATTTTGACAGGCAAGAATATCTTGTTTTTCAATAAATTTTGAAACAACTGCCGGCATTCCACCAATAACTAAGAATTGCTTTAATAGTTCTACAGCCTTTTGGTGAAAGGTGGGAAATAAAGGTTTTTCGGGAGTAGATTTGCATATTTCGTTCCATAAGAGCATTTCGCCACACGCATTCATAAATTCGGAAAATGAAAAGGGATACATATAGATAGATCGAATTCTTCCAACGCCGAAAGAGGGCAGTTCTTCCAATGCAAACTCCAAAAGTGAACCTGCTGCAACCACATGCAATTCAGGGTAATCTTCATAGAAAAAACGTAAGGCAGATATAGCGCGCGGACATGCTTGTATTTCATCAAAAAAGAGCAAAGTTTTGCCGGGAATAATTGGTTTATTCAGTTGTACAGAGAGTTTTACACAAATTTCTTGAGGTATCAAATCAGAATCAAAAAAAACATGTACCATTGTATCTCTTTCGAAATTAACTTCAACAAAATGCTCGAAATTTTCTGCCAATTTTCTCACAGAAGAAGATTTCCCTACCTGCCTTGCACCACGAATCAAAAGAGATTTGTGATCTCGTTCTTTACTCCAATCTAATAATTCACTGTCTATCAATCTTTTTATATACATATTTGTCGTTTTTTCGTATCGAATAATTTGTGTTTTTGCAGGAAACACCGACCAAGTTTGAGCATATTTTGCAGTTTTTTCGGGGCAAAGATAATATTTTTTCGATATAAGAATATATCAACCAAAAAACAGCGCTTTTAGAATCACACTAAAACCACACCTATAGCCTCCTCCACCTTAAACTCCCCCACCCGTGTTCTCCGCAGCACCGTTAAATGCGCGCCGCTCTCTAACTTCTGCCCAAAATCGCGCGCTATAGAACGAATGTAAGTACCTTTAGAACAAACAATTCTAAAATCAACCTCCGGAAGTGCAATTCTTGTAATTTCAAACTCGGAAATGGTAACTTTTTTGGGTTTTATTTCGGGCTCTTTGCCTTCCCGCGCCAACAGATACGCCCGTTTGCCATTTACCTTAACAGCAGAAAAGTGCGGAGGAACCTGATCTTGCTCGCCCACAAAAGATTGCGCTGTCCGGTAAATTTTTTCTTCGGTAATGTGCTCAACCGGAAACGTTTCATCTACAGGCTTTTCTAAGTCAAAGCTGGGAGTGGTGGCGCCCAACATAAAAGTACCGGTATATTCTTTTTCCTGAGCTTGGTATTGATCAATTTTTTTGGTAAACGAGCCCACACAGATAATCATTACGCCGGTAGCCAACGGATCTAACGTCCCCGCATGCCCCACCTTTACCTTCTTCCTTTTCTCCTTTTCTCCCTTCTCCTTTTCTCCCTTCTCCTTTTCTCCCCTTCGAATATACCCTTTCACTTTTTCCACCAAATCAAACGATGTACATTGGTACGGTTTATCAAAAACCAACAAATCGCCTTCCAAATTGATATTAAGTTCAGGCAATTCAAACCGCGCCTGGTGGATCATTTTTTTTACCATAAAGCATAGATTAATGCAATGATTCCTGCGATGCTACAATACAGTGCAAACCAAAGTAAATTAGTGCGTTTCACTAATTCTATCATAAATTTGCAGGCGAAACATCCTGTAAGATAAGCCGCAAAAAAGCCGATAGCTAATGAACTTGCGGGGATTCCCGAAACGGCAGCGGAAAAATCGCCTTTCATGGCGCCCAACGCGGTTTCTCCCAAAATGGGAATCAATACCATTAAGAAAGAGAATTTTGCGACTTCCTCTTTTTTCACGCCGGCCAACAGTCCGGTGGCGATGGTGGCGCCGGAGCGAGACAAACCGGGCAGCACGGCGATAGCTTGTGCAACACCCATTAAAAATGCACTCCCCCAGCCCATTGGCTTGAAATTTAATGATTTAAAGTTTAAAAATTTAAAATTTAAAGAAGAAAAGGTTAGTAGTATTGCGGTTACAATTAGCATGGATCCTACTAAGGTTAGTCCTTCGCCAAAAAGTTGTTCTACAGTATTTTTAAAAAACAACCCAACAATCATCACCGGAATCATGGAAAGCAAAATCATGCCGATATACTGAGTTTCAGGATTCCACTGAAGTTTAAAGAGTTTAAGAAACAGCGCAACAATCTCTTTTCTCAATATCGTTATCGTACTCAACACTGTGGCGCAGTGCACTACCGTTTCAAAAGCGATATTATCGGTAACTTCCAAGCCAATTAGTTCTTTACCAATAATTAAATGCCCGCTGCTGCTCACCGGCAAAAACTCTGTTAAGCCTTGAATCATTCCTAAAATAAGTGCTTGTAACCAGTCCATAATGAAGTTTATATGCAAAGAGACAGGCATTACCTGTCCCTTTTTGTTTGCTCCCCCTCTAGGACTTGAACCTAGGACCCTCTGATTAACAGTCAGATGCTCTGACCAACTGAGCTAAGGAGGAGTGTTGGTTTTGAGGCGGCAAAAATATATTTTTTTTGATACTGTGGTG
>WQWP01000061.1 GCA_009787485.1 Lentimicrobiaceae bacterium
CAGCTCAGTGGGTTGCAGGCGTTCGTCGTCGGTCATCCCTACGGCGCCACCGGTAGAAGGCTGGATGATAACATCCGGTATTTCTTTTAAAATTGCGTCCATCACTTCTTTAAAGCGACCTTTATCTTGCGTGGGCGTTCCGTCGTCCCAGCGAACATGCAAGTGAATGATAGAGGCGCCTGCTTCGTAAGCCGATTTGGCTTCGCGCACCAATTCTTCAACAGTATAAGGAACAGCAGGATTGTGCTCTTTTAAAACTTCTGCGCCACAAATGGCGGCGGTAATAATTAGTTTTTCCATAAAAAATATATTGGTTAAGATTTTGCTGCGAAAATAGTCTTTTTTAGTAAAAAAAAACATGTTTCTTTGTTAGCCGAAAATTAATTAACCAACATGCTCGTTTCCACCCAAGGTATCGTATTGCAAAGTGTAAAATATGCCGATCATAGTTTAATTGTCAAAATTTTTACACGAAAAAGCGGCATGGTTTCTTTCATCATTAAAAACGCATTCTCCAAAAAAAGCAAACAACCGGTTTCCTTTTTTGCGCCGTTAACAATTTTAGATCTCATTTATAATGAAACATATACAGAAAAGCTAACGTTCCTCAGAGAGGTTGGCATTGCGCATCCTTTCCATGCTATTCCCATGGATATTAAAAAAAACAGTCTGCTGCTCTTTTATCAGGAATTATTGATGAAACTACTGTACCACGCCAATGCGCCCGACGAAGAGCTGTTTGATTTTATCAAAACCCATTTATTGGAATTGGAAGCTACACAGGAATTTATCCCCGATTTTCACATTATTTTCTTAGTGGAACTCATTCAACAGTTGGGTTATTCTCCCGAATTAAATTTCTCTCTGCACACACCTTATTTTTCCATTGAAGATTCTAATTTCGGAGCTATTTTTTCAGAAATTCCTAATTTTTTATCCAAAGAAGCGAGTTTTTATCTCTTTACCCTGTTAAAAAAACAAAATTACACCCTTCCTGACAAAAAAACGCGGATGGAGCTGCTTAATGGGATGATTCTTTATTTGATGAAGTATCATAAGCAGATAAAAGAGATTGAATCGGTGGGGGTTTTGGCGGAGGTGTTGCGGTAAACAAGCTGATTTCTTCGAGAGTTTTATCCTAAAAACATAGCTGCATGAAGCGCTACCGTTTTATTATCAAAATGCTTTGTTTCTTCATCATTTGAAAGCAAAAATGCTTTTTTTACAGGCTTATCTAATATTTCTTCCAAACCAAAGAGATGTTTGGCATCTATTTTACTTACCCTGCTCGCCATTTTTATTTCAAAGGCATAGTAATAATTAGGGAACTCCAATAACAAGTCTATCTCCTTACCGTCGTGAGTGCGTAAAAATGAAAATTGAGCAAGTGAGTGTTCATTTTTAGCCTGTTTAAAAATTTCGGCAATAATAGCGCTTTCATACTCACTTCCGGTCATTCCGCCTCGTTTACGTAAAACAGCTTGTATAATTCCCTGATCGGCATAATGTATTTTAGAAGATTTTACTAAGCGTTTGTTCTGATTTCTCGACCAGGAAGACAATACAATAGCCTGATAGCTTATTTCAAAATATTTAATGTATCGTTGTACGGTTTTAATATTAATTCCCAATTGATTAGCAATAGAAGACGCATTGATGAGGTTTCCCGTATTCAAAGCCAAATAGTGCTGAAGTTTTATGAAAGGATCTAAATCGCGGAAAGTAGCCAAATCGCGAATATCTCTTTCCAGGTACGTGCGCACATAATTATGTAGCCAATCAAATTTTTCATTTTCAGTTGAATCATTTTCACTTATGGCAGGAAAACCTCCGTATTTAAGATAATGTGAATACGCTTCTAATTTTTCAGCCCTATTTTTATCTAACAAAAAAGAGGGTAAGAAATTTGTTTCTTCATCTTGTAATAATTTTTGAAACAACGAATTTTGTATGGGCTCGTTCCAGCTTTTGGTTTTGAGTTCGGGCAATGTAAGCGGGTAGATATCCACAATGGTGCATCTTCCGGCTAAACTTTCTTTCACTTTTTCCATTAACAACAACTGGCTTGACCCCAACAATACATAACGAGGTTCCTCAAATTGATCGTAAACAGACTTTATACTTTCGATTAATACCGGTTCTTTTTGAATTTCATCCAATAAGGCTTTAGGGTATAAATTAAGCCATTGTTGTGCAGTAAATTGAGTGTATGTGCTCCGCGAAACGGGGTCTTCAATAGAGAGATACTCGTAATCCGGCAGCGCCTGTTTTACCAAAGTAGTTTTTCCTGTTTGCCTTGCTCCGGTAATGACTAATATTCTGCCAAATTTAGATTGACTTTTTTGTTGTATGTATGATAAAAGTTTTCTATTCTTCATAGCGATAAATAAATAGAGTTAAGTGCCGCAAAAATAACATTTTTTTAATTCCAAATATTACGCCAAAAAATGGAATGTAATTCCAAATATTACGCCAAAAAAGGCACGCGTAGCTTTTTCAAGAAGATATATCCACAGTTCATTAATTTTTATTCTCCACTTTTTTGTTTCACTACATTTGCAGATAAGGTAAGTAAAACATTCGCAGGATAAGTATTTGCACTAACTACAACATAAGTACTAATATTCCCATTTTTCCCTTTTGAGTCAAAAGTAATTATTATTTCTCCTTCTTCTTCCGGCAATATTGGCTTTTCCGGGAATATTGAACTTGTACATTCACATGAAGGTTTTGCATTATATATAAGCAAGTTTGAGCTCCTAATATTCTTAAATTTGAAAATGCAATTTACCTGTTCTCCTTGTGTTATTTCTCCAAAATCGTAAGAAAGGTATTCAAATAAAAACTTAGGATTATCTGATTTTTGTTGTCCGGCTATTTCATTAGAAGTATTGGAATTATCAGTTTCCAGAATTTTAGAATTACCATTATTGCCACAACTTAAAAGCAGCATATAAAATATGATACAAAAGTGATTGTTTTTCATTCTTTTTTCTCTTTAATAATTTCTTCAATATCTTTTGTAAATCCTTTATAGTAGCCACATGAATGCCAAATCACTTGCCTTGTTTTCATATCAATAAGATATAATTGGGGATAACCATAACAGTTGCCCATTTGTTTTGACATTTCAATATCATAACGATTATCATAAGCTAAAGCCACATCACTTTTTAAATTAAGATTTTTAAGCACTTGGCTAATTTTAGCAGTATCTTTATCTGAAATATTAATACTGAGCATTTTAAACAATGACTCATCGTAGGAGGTATCTATGTAGGCCAACTCGTGCATTGCCAATCTACAAGGACCGCAAGCTATATACCACATATCAATTAGTAAAAATCGAGAGTTTATACTGTCGGAATAGATGGTATCGCCCGACAATAAAGGAAATTTCCATTCGGGCATAAAAAACAAGGTGTCTTTTTGTGCGTCTTGCGGTATTTCCTCTGCCCATGTAGCGGCATTGTTACTCACTGAATTAACAATGGAATCTCTAAAAACAGAATCTATTTTAGCCTGTTCTTCAGCAAATTGCCGGTCATATCCTTTTTTAAATTCATCAAATTTAAAACTAATCGTATCTAAAATATCGGGATGAATATATTTAAAAAGACGTTGTTCCAAAATATCTATTCTATTGGTCATTGGCTCTGTATTACCAAAAGTTAATGAGGACCATTCTTGAATAAGGTTAAACGTTTTCCTGTTAAATTCAAATTCTATATTTATGTTCGACAAAAGATCTCCCTCTTGATCGGGTAATGTAATTTTATATCTGATATTTTTCTTGTCAATTTTAGGAGCAATACGTTGAAATAAAAGATTATTAAAATCATCTATCCGGATACCATTCGCTTCGCTATAGAGACAATTCGATCGATCCTTAGCATTTTCTATTTCGCCATCAAACTCATAGAAGCTATAATTACAATCTGTTCGAGAAAACAAAGTTACCAAAGAATGCGCCGATTTGCAATATGTATATGTAGCATACAAACGAGGTTTTTGCGCAAACACCAAATATTTAAGATCTTTTGGAGTTGAAATAAAAAAAATCTCATGCACTTCAAAAATAGTTGTGTCATTAGCAAAAGTCTGAAGTTGTTGCAATTTCACATAACCGGATTTGATTCTGTTATGCTTTTCTGCATATTGGAGAAACAGTTTTGGCAATTGTGCAAAAGTGCTGTTAAAACAAAAGAATAGAGCAAGTAGCATTATACTACTTGCTCTAAGAAAATGATTTTTATTATTCATAAGTGATTCCATTAATAGTAATAGTATTACTTTGTACAATATAAATGCTACCCATTGCCATAGAAGTACCACTACCACCCGTTTCCGCAGAAATACTATACTTTAGAACACAAGTTTGACAGCAACTATAAGCATCGGGAGCAGGACAGTAGATCCGATAATTAAATCCGCTGCCTGATTCTACAGGCTTTTTACAATTGAGCCCTGTATGAAAACAATTTGGCTTTCCTTTTGAACAACCACAAAAAACCTTCATATAGGGGCCAGTGCCACCAGTTGGAACTTTCTCCGGTTCGTTGCCGTCCAATAGCACCAACCAATGAATGGCGTCATTGGGAATTTCTATGAAAACTTCTTCTTCCTCATTTTTAGCATTCTGAGGCTTTATGTTTATTGCATTGGGTATGATCATGCCCGTTATTATCTCAGGATCATTGTCAGTTTCTTTGGTCATAATGTGTACATTATTATGTTCATCTCTAAACACATCTACTTGTACACATAAGTTCTCATGAATTCTAGCAACAAATTCTGCTTCTTTTTTGAGAGATTTGTCAGAATTGTTGTCATTTTCTTTTTTGCAAGCATAGAAAATACTCGCACTTGCTACTAATGCTACTGCCAATAAAGCAGTGAATAATTTTACATTTAATTTTTTCATACTTTTTTAAATTTAATGTTAGACAAAAATATATTTTTTTTGTTCCTTCTACTCGTATGGCTTTTCGTAGGAAATATTTCGCCCGTTTTTAGGAGGCTCTGCTCTCCCTGCAGTATGATTTAAGTGTTTTTGCAGTTTCACTTCGCATTTTTTGGGGAACAGTTACGATTCTGTTTTATATGTTATGGCGGCTTTCCCGTCGTCGGATTTTCTATTTTTGATAAAAAAAATAGCGTGGAAACAACCTTACCTGAGCCAAAGGTTTCCACGCCTATCCTATCTGATAAGTTGTTCCACGCCGAACAAACGGCGTATTACTTACTTACTCTAGATAGGATAGTTTATATAAAATGAGTTAAATGTGGAAAATTTTGGCTCAAGAAGTAAATAGCAATCGCTATTTATTTGTTTTTTGTGCTTTGTAGCACAGTGTTTTTTATGTCATAATGCAAAAATTTAAGTAATTACTGTTTTAATATGTTGATAATGGTGTCTATCGTTTTATTTAATATCTCGGTTGAAACAACCCCAACAGTTCTTTTACAAATTCTTCCATACTTCGTCCTCTTCTTTGTTTAACCAATCTTTTGCTAATACTTGCTCGCTTACGCAATATATAAATTCATTTTCTCTCATCTCTGACAAATATTCAATTTTTCTATGTGTTTTTTCAGCAGTGTGTAATTTAAAGTATCCTAAAGCAAGAAAATTTTCCAATGCCTTTTGAGCTCGTATATTGTGGTTGTCATAATCTAATGTAATGGTAGTCATAAATAATGAACTGAAAATTCAACTTTGCGAATTAACATATTTTTTTTCAATTACACACGGATAATCAAAAAGCTACTAACATGAGTTCCGTTTAAGCAGAAAAAAATCATACTTTCGCCCCTCGCAAAAAACATAGTATTAATCTCAAAAATAATTGAATCATGAGAAAGTTACCCGTTTTATTATCAGTATTTTGTCTTGTCGGCTTTTCGCTATTTGGGCAAAGAAATGTATTGTATTTTGAAATACAACAAGCAAAAGAAAGTAATCTCTATTTTGAAAATGTTGTACTTCCGGCAGTAGATACAGACACGGAGGTTTTAAAAAACTTTATTAATCCTGATGAGGTTTCTTTTTTGGGAAATATTTCGCTCGATCTGAGAAATAACCCTGTTAAAGCGATGAATTTACTGCTGCCTCTACAACATAAAAATATGATTTTAGAGCTAATAGAAACTCCGGAAGATTTTTATGATTATGTGGTAACGACTTCAGCCGGAGAGGCTTTTGTTGCAAACAGAAACATTAAGCATTACCGCGGCGTTATTAAAGACAACATAAACTCTTTGGTTGCTATTACATTTTACGAAGATGAAATCATGGGATTGATTTGCACTGAAGAAGGTAATTTTAACATCGTAAAAGATCAGCAATCAAATAAACATTTTTTTTATAACGACCAAAATCTGAAAGAAAAATCTTCTTTCACTTGCGGCAACACCAATGATTTTCCAGAGCCTTATGAATCGGAGGTTTTATTTGGACATCAGCATAGGGAGATTTTAGATAAAAGAGTCAGATTTTATGCCGAAACAGAATATGACATCTATCAGGCACGGGGAAGTGTTTCTTCGGTAGAAGTATTCATATCGGGTTTGTTCAATCAGGTTGGCGTGCTCTATCAAAATGAAAATATCTTTACGGGTATTTCTGAAATTCATATATGGACTACAGAAGACCCATATACAGGAGCAAGTACCGATATATTATTATATCAGTTTCAACATTACACAAATTCTTTACATGGTGATTTGGGTATATTATTAACGTTTAGAGGTGTAGGAGGAGGCATGGCAGCCGGTTTTAGCGGACTTTGTAATCATTCGGTGGCACAAAGTTTGTCGGTAGCCCAATTGTATAATGATTATGCTACTGTTCCTGTTTATAGTTGGTCTGTTATGGTAGTTACGCACGAATTGGGACATCTATTCGGCTCGCGTCATACACATGCTTGCGTGTGGAATGGAGATGAAACAGCCATAGATGGTTGTGCCGGATATGTGGAAGGATATTGTGCATTACTGCCGAGTCCTCCTGAGGGAGGTACTATAATGAGTTATTGCCACATGAATGTTGGGATAAATTTTAATTTAGGATTTGGACCTCAACCGGGGAATGTCATCAGAAATAGAGTGGCCAATGCCAACTGTTTATTGCGTTTAATCCTTGAAGTCATGGATATTAGAATTTCCAACGAAGCCGGTAAAATAACGCCGGGCGAAACAACAGACCTATACATTTATCTGAAAAACATTGGCGATGATACGGCATACGAACTAACCGCAACGCTTTCTTCTTCTTCGCCTTATTTAATAATCAATGAAGCCACAGCGCATTATGGTTATTTCTCTCCCGAACAATATAGATACAGAGTTTATAACATTACGCTCAGTTCTGACACTCCCGAAGGAACGACGGAGCTTCCTGTTACTTTGACCACTACCGACGCATCGGGAAGAACGCTCGGAATAGACGCCGTATTCCATTTCCAAAACACCGGCGAACCTCCGCAATCGTGCAGCCCTGTTGAAAACTTTTCGGCGGAAGCAACCTTTTCCAACATCACATTAACATGGACTGCTCCCGCAGACGGCACTCCGAAAAAATATCTTATCTATTGCAACGGCCTGTTTTTAACAGAAACCACTGCCACCACTTATACACACGAGGTAGGGCTCGGAACTTATCATTATTGCATAGAAGCATTATATGAGGATGGATGTACTGGAGAAACATCTTGTGTAGAAGCTGTTACACCTTGTAACATGGATATAGAATTAACGGCTGCACCATATTCAAAATGGTATCGTTTATTTTGGACTCCCGTTGTAATCAATGCAAGCTATAAAATATACCGAGACACGGAGTTGCTCACCACAACTATAGCAAATCACTATGATATCATTAATCTAAATACACAATATTGTTATACCATTGTAGCCGTTTGCCCCGGCGATATGGAATCGGAGCCTTCCAATGAAAAATGTGTTGGCGGTGTAGGTATTGACGAATTGGAAAATGATATTAAAATCTATCCCAATCCTGCCAATACCTCTTTATTTATTGAAGGAACAGGTTTAAAAACCATCTCCATTTACAACGTGCTGGGACAAGTGGTTGATACTATTGAAACAGACGGAAAAGCTACCACTACCATCAATACTTCTTCTTACCAACCGGCATTGTATATTGTTGAAATAATTATGGAAAACGGAAGGAAAATTAATAAGCAGTTGGTTATATCGCGGTAATGTATCGAAAAATTTACTTCTTTTGCGCATGTTCAATTCAAACATCATAATAAATTAATTAATAATCTTTTAAAACATTTAATCATGAATGTAAAGTACACAAAAGACCACGAGTGGGTAAAATTGGAAGGCGAATACGCTTTAGTAGGAATCACTGCTTTTGCAGCGGAACAATTAGGCGACATTGTTTTTTTAGATGTTTACACTGTGGGTGAAACATTGGAAAAAGACGCAGTTTTCGGAACTATTGAAGCTGTGAAAACTGTTTCCGACATGCTTATTCCGATGAGCGGCGAAATTGTTGAATTTAACGAAGAGTTAGAAGGTAATCCGGGATTGGTAAATAGTGATCCTACGGGCGCCGGATGGATCGTGAAAGTTAAAATTTCTGACCCCGCCGAATTTGACGAATTGCTTACAGAAGAGCAATATAATGAATTGATTGGATAAAAAATCACTTTACCCCTTGACAAATCCTTTTTTCGGTTGTATATTTGCGGTCGTAAATATACAACCGAAAATTGTTGTATAATCAATGTTTCACTAAAAAAATACTGTTATGGACAAAGAAAAAACAAATCTTGACAAACTCAAAGTACTCAACGCAACGTTGGAAAAATTGGAAAAAACCTTTGGCAAAGGCGCCGTTATGAAATTGGGCGAAAAGCCGGCCGAAAACATCGAAGTGATCTCCACCGGTTCTATCGGATTGGATACTGCGCTTGGCGTTGGCGGGTTTCCAAAGGGCAGAGTCATTGAAATCTTCGGCCCCGAATCTTCGGGAAAAACCACGCTGGCAATTCATGCTATTGCCGAATCGCAACGCGCCGGCGGCATCGCCGCTTTTATTGATGCCGAACACGCATTCGATAGATTTTATGCCGAAAAGTTAGGCGTAAACATCTCAGATCTATTGGTTTCGCAGCCCGATAACGGCGAGCAGGCACTTGAAATTGCCGACAACCTCATTCGCTCCGGCGCCATTGATGTTATTGTAATTGACTCTGTGGCTGCCCTAACACCCAAAAACGAAATTGAAGGCGATATGGGAGAGAATAAAGTAGGATTGCAAGCGCGATTAATGTCGCAAGCACTACGAAAGCTAACATCAACCATCAGCAAAACAGGATGTTGCTGTATTTTCATCAACCAGCTTCGTGAAAAAATCGGGGTGATGTTCGGCAACCCGGAAACCACTACCGGTGGAAATGCTTTGAAATTTTACTCTTCCGTGCGTATTGACATCCGCCGCTCCTCTCAAATTAAAGATGGCGACGTGGCAGCCGGCAACCGCGTAAAAGTAAAAGTGGTGAAAAACAAAGTAGCGCCCCCGTTCCGCTCTGCCGAATTTGACATCTTGTTTGGCGAAGGAATTTCCAAAACAGGCGAAATTATTGATATTGGTGTGGATAAAGGCATTATCAAAAAATCGGGTTCGTGGTTTTCTTATGAAGATACCAAATTAGGACAGGGGCGCGATGCGGTAAAACAGATGCTGGCGGATAATCCGGAGCTGGCGGAGGAGCTGGAGAAGAAGATTAAGGCGACGGTGTAAAGGAGAAGGTGGCAGACGGCGGCTTGCCGCCGGATGACGAAAGAGGTGATATCAAAAATAATCTAAATAAAAATATTATGAGCACAAAAAAAAAACCAACAGAGTACGAAATCCCTGAAGAAAAACCCACTATTGTGGAGGAGCCGTTTATGCCGCTCCCCACATTGAACTTGGATATGTCGAAACGCTACACGTATGCGGATTATTTAACCTGGATAGATGATCAACGACGAGAACTTATTGATGGATTTATCTATTTAATGTCAGCACCAAAACGCATACATGCCCAAATAACAAGAGAGTTAAATGTTTTCATCGGTTCATTTATTAAGAAAAATAAAGGAAAATGTCAAGTCTATCACGCTCCGTTTGATGTACGTATTCCCATTGAGGGTTCTAAGGAAGATGATAAAATTTATAATATTGTTCAACCTGACATTTGTGTGATTTGTGACTTATCCAAATTAGATGATAGAGGATGTATTGGAGCGCCGGATTTAATTGTAGAAGTTTTATCGCCCTCAACTGCACAAAAAGATTGGAGTAAAAAGTTTAACCTCTATGAAGAAGCAGGCGTAAGAGAGTATTGGATTATAGATCCTAAAGCAAAAACAGTGCATGTATTTTTATTGCAACCGGATAATATGTATGATTTAGGCACCATATATGAGTGTAATGAAAAAGCGCCCGTACATATTTTTGAAGGGTTGGAAATTGACTTGAAGGAGTTGTTTGAAGAATGAACTTATGTGAAATTAGGAATTACGAATTAGGAATTACGAATTAAAAATTAAAAATAATGAAATTAAAAACCACCTCAAACCTCAAACCCCAAACCCCAAACCTCAAACCCTTCCTCCTTTTCTCCCTTCTCCTTTCCCCCTTCCTCCTCCCCGCCCAATACACCGAGGCCGACATCCGCAACTACATCGAAACCTACAAAGGTATCGCCATCCAAAAAATGGTGGAGTACAAAATTCCGGCAAGCATTACGTTGGCGCAGGGCATTTTTGAAAGTGGCAGCGGAACAAGCCGTTTAGCAACAGAAGCTAACAATCACTTCGGAATAAAATGCAAGGCGGAATGGACAGGCGAAACGATCAAACATGATGATGATGAAGCTCAAGAATGTTTCCGAAAATATGGAAAGGTGGAAGACTCTTACAACGATCACTCTCTGTTTTTAACTACGCGACCGCGTTATGCTAAACTTTTCACCCTCGACATTATGGATTACAAAGGCTGGGCGCGCGAACTGAAAGCGGCAGGATATGCCACAAATCCTCAATATCCGGACAGGCTCATCAGTTTAATAGAGCGTTTTAACCTGGCAAAGCAAGATACGATTGCCATGCAATTGTTTAGAGACAAAATAAAATCGGAATAATTCTGTTTTTATAAAGATAATTTCTAATTAGTGGCACGAACTTTCTATTTCTTCAACCCTGAAACGATGTCGTTTGAAAAAGCGAAGTTGTCACTATGGGGCATTGTGAAAAGAACGATCTGGCTCATTGTTACGGCAATCGCTTTTGCTATTTTAACGCTTTGGATCGCTTTTTATGTGTTCGATTCACCGAGAGAAAAGATGTTGCAACGCGAAAATAATGAACTCAAAGAGCGACTTCAACACATCAATCAAAAATTAGAGGTCATGGATGTGGTGCTTGAAGATATTCAAGACAGGGACGATCAAGTATATAGAATGATTTTGGAAGTAGATCCCATTCCTCTTGAAAAAAGAAATCCCTGGTTCGATTTAAAAACCCGGTACGACTCTATTGCACCGAATGAAACCATGAAATTGCTGATGAGCATTGACGTGAAAACCAATCAATTATTACTCAAATTGAGCGAAGAGCGTAAATCGTTGGATACCCTTTTACAGTTGGCAGAAAGGAAAAGCGACATGCTGGCTTGCATTCCGGCCATTCGACCCATAAAAAACATGTATAATGTAACTTCCGGATTTGGCATGCGGATGCACCCTATATTAAAAGTATGGCGCCGGCATGAAGGCGTGGATATTACGGCGCCCCGCGGAACACCGGTCTATGCCACTGCCGACGGCGTGATTTCCCGAAAACAATCCCCGTCGGGATATGGCATCAATATAATTATTGAGCACGGGTACTCTTACGAAACATTATATGCCCATTTATCAAAAAGAGTGGTTAAATCCGGGCAAAAAGTAAAACGCGGTCAATTGATTGGCCATGTGGGAAATACCGGATTCTCTTTAGGCTCGCATCTGCATTACGAAGTTTGGAAAAGTGGAAAATCTGTAAACCCTGTGCATTATTTTGTTAGCGATATTACGCCGGAAGAATATAACGCCATTTTGGAATCTTCCAAAATTATGAATCAATCGCTATCTCCTTAATTTTTAGAATATGAAGTCAAAATTTCAAAATATAAAGCAGTTCTGGAAGAAATTAAGGAAACATTGGTCACATCGTTTTCGATTGATTATTAGAAATGAGAAAAATTTGTCCGATGTATTTAGTTTCAGACTAACCCCGAGAAAAGTTTTCGTATTAGGCACTTTTACTTTTCTACTTATTATTATACTCACGGCAATGCTCATTGCCTTTACGCCGTTGCGCGTTTATGTGCCCGGTTACACCAACCCTATGGAATACCACCTCTACCGGAAAATGCTCACGCGTGTGGATTCCATAGAAAGGATAAATGCCATGCAAAAAAATTACATGGATAATTTCTATAATATCCTGAATGACATCGTGGTTTACGAAGAGATGAACGCACCTATGGAGGGCGCTTCAGCAAAAAGGGTAAAAGATAAAGAAAAAGCGGAGCAAGCTAAAAAAGAAGTAGCTGAGGCAGCCGAACAACTTTGGATTGAAATTACCGACAGAACTACGAAAACTTATATTCCATTATCCCAACATGTTGTAACACCAACGTTTGTATTTACTATGCCGGCGTTGGGCGCGGTTACCCAACATTTTTCCATTCCCGATCGGCATTTCGGCATACACATCGAAAATGAAAAAGGAACACTAATAACGGCAATCGCAGATGGCGTAGTAATTGGTACCGAATCTTCCGAAAAAGAAGGCAACACGTTGATTATCCAGCATGCCGGAAACATGGTTTCTTTATATAGAAATGTAGATAAGTTTTTCAAGAATGCAGGTACTCGCGTAAAATCCGGAGACCCGATTGCCACTATGGGAGATCGGGGAACAGAATCGCAAAAACCCTTTTTGCATTTTGAAATATGGTATAACGGCACGCCGGTTAATCCATTAAATTATTTTGTAGGTAATTAATAAAAAAACGCAGACTCTACTAAATAAAATCTGCGTTCATCCTTTTAATCCGCGTCATCCGCGTGCAAAACTACCGCACAATAACCAATCGCTTAACCACTGTTATGTTCATTTCCGAATACATCTTCA
>WQWP01000062.1 GCA_009787485.1 Lentimicrobiaceae bacterium
GGACGTTATACGCTGGCTACCAAAAACATTTCGCTCAAAGACGTGGCTACGGTAGAGGTGTTTCAAAATCATCAACCTATTCGAGCTTTGTCGGAAGCGCAGCCTTCCGATCAGGCAGCCATTAACTTGAAACTCAGGGAAGATGCCAAGGGTGTGTTCAGTTTGCTGGCAACGGTGGGGGCAGGTGCTGCACCCTTCAAACCCACCGCTTTTATTTGGGATAATGAGTTGATTTCGCTCTTCTTTTCCAAAAAAATGCAAAATATCAATACCTATAAAGGCAACAACAGTGGCAATGATGTAACACGGGAGTTCACCTCGTTTTATTCAGATGCAGAATCGCCTGCTTACGAAGGGCGGTTTTTATCGGTGATCGCCCCAAGTTCGCCACCCATCAGCAAACAACGATACCTTTTCAACAATACCCATGCAGCTTCAAGCAGTTTTCTAAATGTTTTAAAAAATGAGTATCAACTGACCACCAACTTAGTGTATTACAACGATAAACAGCGCAAAGAAAGCTACACTAAGTCTATCTATTATCTTTCGGAGGACAGTTGTTTAACCGTTGAGGAATTGACAAACAGCAGGGCTATGGTAAACCATGCCGCCGCCACTTTTACCTTAGAGGCAAACAAGGAAAAATTTTACTTAAAAAATGCCTTGAACCTTAACGGCTCATGGATTGACGATAAAGGCATGACCGCAACCATTGATTCCATCAATCAACTTTTGAAAACAGACCGCTACAATATTTCTAACAAATTTGAATTAATAAAAGAGATGGGCGGCAAACACATAAGATTTTATTCTTTTAACAGTTTTGCACAAACACCTCAAAATTTGCTGATTAAACCTGCGCTATACAACGATATTGTAAATAATGGCGAGCCATTTGAGGAACTTATGCAACAAACCGCTTTCAATGATTTTTCTTCCAAAACACAATTCACTTTTGGCATAACAAAACCTAAATTTATACAACACTACTTGGGAGGATTCGATGTTTCCGTACAATCTTTAAATTCGCTGCTGCAACCTTTGCAAAGCAACGACGCCCCAACCTATTTCACTCCGGATTCTTTACGCAACGATTTACTTTGGCAGCAATATAAGATTTTCATAAACCTCTATTATACCTACAAACCATGGAAAAAATTGAAGTTAGATTTAGTTTTACCTTTAAGTTATAATCTACTAATAATCAATGATAAAATTCCCGAAAACAGAGCCCCGATTCATCGTATTTTATTTAATCCAAGTTTGACGGTTTTGTACGAAATAACGCAAAAATGGAGTTTGAAAGCCAATTACAATTATTACAGCTATTTGGGCAGTATTCAAGATAGTTATACCGGATATATCATGCGTAATTATCGCTTTTTCAGTCGAAACGACGGTCAATTAGCCGATAACAAAAGCCATGCCTGCTTTTTGCGGGCAAGTTATCGGAATGTGCAAAAAGCGCTGTTTTCTTATTTGGATTTGATTTATGAATATACAACATCCAATATGATAAGAGATTATAGCTACATGGGGATATTGCAAATTCAAAACAATATCCGGCAATCGGTAAGTTCCCATACTTATGGCGCGAGAGGAAATATCAGCAAGAATGTATATACTTGGCGCACTACTTTTTCGCTAATGGGATATTATTATAATATTTTTTCTTCTCAAATGGTTAAAAGTGAATTAATTGATTATCGGTACAATTATTATGGCTTGCAGCCAAAAATAGAATCCCAATTAAGTTCGTGGGCAGGCTTGAGTTATGCGCTTTTGTGGAATGGTAGCCAAACAATTATTAAAGAAGAAAAATCGGATAACGCTACCATTCAATCCGTAAGCAATTATGTTAAGCTCTATTTTTACCCTGTGAAGCGTTTGGAACTTATGGTTGGGTACGAGCATTATTACAATAACTTCATTTTAGAAAGGAAAAACAAACATTATGCCGATGTTGGCATCAGCTACCGTTGGAAATGGGCGGATATTTCGCTCATTTGGACAAATATTATGAACACTCGCCAATATATCACCGCCACATACAGCGGTTTAGATGAATTTGTAAATATCTTTGAAATACGCCCTTCTCAGGTGTTGGTAAAAGTGAAATTTAAAGTATTATAAGGAAATTGACTTTGTTTGATTTTATAGAAAACAAACAGAAGAATTAAATCATTATTTATTAAACTGAATCCGCATCACCGTCCCTCGCCCTATAACAGAGGATTTTACAAACAACTTCCCTTTATGATATTGCTGAATAATCCTTTTAGCTAAAGTTAATCCAAGTCCCCAACCCCGTTTTTTGGTGGTATAGCCGGGTTCAAATATCCGTTTAAATTGGGTAGATGGAATGCCTTTTCCCGTATCGGTAATGTCCACAAAGAAATGCTTTTCATCTTCCAATAAATCAATGATAATTACGCCTTTACCGGTCATGGCATCTACCGAGTTTTTGCATAAATTTTCAATTACCCATTCAAAAAGGTATTTATTGATAGGTAAGTTGAAGTTTTCTACATCGTTACGGTTTACTTTAATCACTACTTTAGAGGATATTCTAGATTGCAGATATTCCACAAATTCTTCAATTACAGTGGCAATATTTTCATTTACAAGCTCCGGCTCCGAGCCAATTTTAGAGAAACGTTGCGCAATGGTTTCCAAGCGATGTACGTCTTTGTCAATCTCTTTCATGGTAAAAGGATCCACTTCCTGTTCTTTCAACAGCTCGCTCCATGCCAATAACGAAGAAATAGGAGTTCCCAATTGATGCGCCGTTTCTTTCGACATGCCTACCCAAACCTGATTCTGCTCATAGCGCCGCGCATAACTGAAAATAATGTAGCCCGCTACTACAAAAATTAAAATTATAACAAATTGAATCAAAGGATAATACCTTAATTGCATAAGCACAGATGATTCTTCATACAGCACGTAACAAACACCATGCTGTGGAAGCTCTATTTCTATGGGCTTATTATGACTTAAAAAATGTTTAATTAATTTAGCCTTAGCTTCTTTGGTTTGAATAGCATCAGCATTAATCATGGCGCTGTTCGCAATAATATCACACATCGTACTGTTGGTAACAATTACCGGAACAGAAGCGCTGTTGAGTACAATTTCCTGAAAAAAGGATTCCACCAAATTATCAATCATGGTGCGTAAATCAGCGTAAATTTTAGATTCTTTATAATAAAGGATGGAGTAATTTTTTTTATAATAGACGAATTTCAGGCTGTCAAATTCCAATCTTCTATTGCCGAGTTCACTAATATGCTTCATATTCAGAATATCGCCTTCCATACACACCATTGAATTAATATTACCTCCGGCATCGGTGAGTATAGAGGGGATCATTGAGTTTGAAGCGATAACTTCCGAATAAAAAGTAAGATCTTCATTAAAAGGTGCATCCACTACTTTTTGCATGGCTTTTACGCCCAGCGTGGCACGCTTGCTTTCTGTCATCCGAATCGTTTTGAAGAAATCATCCATGTAGGAAACCAAGTTGGCTTTATGAATAACGGCATCTGCCCAAACACGCACTTTCCTTTCTTCTTCTTCCCGGATGTTATTTATTAAAGCATTGGAATACAAAATCATGGCAATAAACACGACCGTTGCCGCTAAAAATAAAGCCAAATTTCTTCGTTTTTTGTTACGTATTTTCATTTTCATAGTTCATACATCCAAACACTTCCGTTTTCAAGCAATAATATCATATTGTTTCTGAACAGCAGCGTTTGAATAACGCCGGAAACAGGAAGTTGTTGTGTCTCATAGTTCATTGTTTTATAGTTATATATGACAACTTCGTCATTTCTTGTAAAATAAATTAATTCGGAAGTAACTGCTACCGGATGCGAGGTAATGACCGGAATTAATTTATTAAAAGTGCTAAACATATCGAATAAGTAAACGCCCGATTCAGGGTCGTGTAGCGCTAAAGTTTTTTCCTCTATCTCAATCATTTTTACCGGATTAAAACCAGGGAAATTGATGGGCGTTCTTGAGATTTCGCGCATAAAAAAATCCAATGTGATCAAATATTTATTTACCTCATCGTAAAGATGAATTTGATTTGCTGCGGAATAAGAAGCTAAAGAGATAGTTAGATAATTGAAATCCCATAAAGATATGGGGTCATTAATAGGGGCAAGTTGTTCGTTTAAAAACACGAGCATTCCCGCATCCTGGTAGAAAAGCATGATTTTCATCGGGTTAAAGACATCAATAGATGAGATTACGCCCAACGTTTTGTCGGAATAAGTAAATAACAATTTTCCTTGTGGCGAAAATTTGGACAATTGCGTTTTTTTTACCGCATAAATGTTGCCGAAGGGATCTACTTTAACAAAATCGGCATTTACATTTGGAATTTGCGTTTGCGCACTCGCCATGTAACATGCCGAAAACAGGATATAAAAGATGAAGCGGCGCAACACCTATTTTATTTTAGCTTATTGTAAAACGGATGGGAATTTGGTAGAACGTACGCACAGGTCTTCCCATTTGTTTACCGGGTCTCCACTTTGGCATCATTCTCACCACGCGCACAGCCTCTTGGTCAAGCTCAGGATAAACACCTACCAGTACTTTTACATTGCTGATACTGCCATCTTTTTCTACCACAAATTCAATAAATACTTGACCTTGAATGTTGTTATTACGAGCTACTTCAGGGTATCTTAAATTGGATTGAAGGAATGCATACATGGCTTCAAAGCCACCGATAGGCTCGGGCATTTCCTCCACAAAACGCAAAGGCGGCGCTTGTTCTGTTTCTTCTTCCACAATTTCAATAGGCACATATTCTTCGATAACATCATCTAAATTAAAGTCCTGGCTAAAGTCGAAGTCAGTATTTACTTTGATATTGTCTTCCACAAGTTTAAGCATAACTTCTTGCTGTTGTGCTACCGGCGGAGGCGGGGGAGGAGGAGTGGGGTCGGTGGCCATAACATCCTCATCCATTACAAAAATGGCTTCTTCGTCTGCTATGCCCACGTTTGTAGCGATATCACTAACCGCGTACAATTCAAAACAAGCGTAAACTAATGCTAAAGTAGCTACAAATCCAACGAGTAAGAACGTGTTCCTTCTTTTCTCGAGGTCACCTTTTAAAGATTTCTTGTCAACCATATTGATTATTTTTTAAGTTATTTTTTTATTCATAAAAAGCGCTGCAAATATAGTATATTTTAATTATGCTGCACATGTATAGAACAATGTTTTATCAACAGCGATTTTTTAGTTTATTGCAAAGCGAATAGGAATCTGGTAGAGGGTACGTACTGTTTTTCCCATTTGTTTGCCTGGTTTCCATTTTGGCATCATTTTAACTACGCGTACCGCTTCCCGATCAAGTTCAGGATGAACACTCATCACTACTTTTACATTGCTAATATTACCATCTCTTTCTATCACAAACTCAATAAACACTTGACCGGAAATACCGGCATTACGAGGTCCTTCGGGATATCTTAAATTTGATTTAAGAAATGCGTACATGGCTTCAAACCCTCCGATAGGCTCGGGCATTTCTTCCGGAAAAACTACGGGCGGCGAATCTTCTACTTCAAGATCTATAATGGAAATAGGCGTATATTCTCCTATCTCGAGATCCTCAGGAAAATCCTGGCTAAACATATCAGGGTCAAAATTAAATGTAGGGGTTGATTGCACGAGCTTTAATAAAATTTCCCTTGCGGTTTGAGGCGGAGGTGGGGGTGGGGGCGTTTGATCAGTAACCGGCACATCCATGTCAATTACTGTAATAAGGTCTATGTCCGACGGGCCTGAGCCTTTGGCTAATTGGTCGGTGGCGTAAAGTTCAAAACCGGCGTAAACCAGTCCTAAAACCACAATAAATCCGATCAGCAAGAAAGTACTTCTTCTGTTCTCGAGATTGCCTTTTGAGGATTTTTTTTCGATCATGGCAATTAAATTTAAAGGTTATTATTGAATGAGCTATTTCACAATCATATCACAACGCTATATAATATACGTTGGAAGGGTTTATTATATTGTTTATGGTTACTTTTTTATTGCCGCTGGCTTCAGCCAACGGACGATAAGAGATGAAATAAAATTGGCTTTAGCCCAAAATCATTAAAATAAAAATGATTTTGGCTAAAGCCATTTGTTTTTGCTTATTTCTTGTTCCGTCAGTTAAAACTGACGGCAATACGGCAATGCTTCAATTTGTCGGTATAACTTTTCAAATTCCCCATTATTCTCAAGCAAAACATCCGCTTGCCGGATGCATTCCGCAAGGTTTTGTTTGGTAGGGTCTTCTGCGTTCATCTCTCGTTGCTCGTTTGCCAAAAACGTATCAAACGAAATCTGGTCGGTTTCCGATTGGCGGGCAAAAATGCGCTCGTATCTTACTTTAGGATCGGCATCTACCGCCCATAAAGAGAAATTGTCTTTGGTGCGCAACGAAGCAATCTCTCCGGGAGTTCGAATACTTTCTATAATCGCATTTTCACCGTTTTTTGCCGCTTCTTTATATAATTCATCAATAATAAAAGAAGGAGCATGAATTTCGCGTAAACGATTGGCTAACATAACATAAGTATCGCGATTTAAAGGAAGATTTTGCTTTTGCGCTTCCTGAATTAAATAGTTGCGCACAGAATAATGCTGAAAACCATAGTTTTTTACTAAATATTCAACAATAGTTCCTTTCCCTGCGCCGATAGTTCCTGTAATACCAATAATTTTCATGCTGTTATTTAAGATTTAAGGATTTACAATTATTCCATATTCATTATTCCATATTCCATATTTTTTTAATCAATTTTACTCACAAAAAAAGTAAAATGTTTTTTCAGTCTCTCATCTATTTTTTTTACAAACAAAAAATAAAGCGCCGTTGCCGCAAAAGCTACCCCAATACTCAGCAATTCATTTTTCGTAAAATAATAAGTTCCAAACAATCCAAGTATCAGCGCTAAAAACGGGCATAAATAAGCAATAACCACCGCTTTTGCGCCCATTGATTTTTTTAGATTCACTTGCACGGTTTCCCCAACTTGAAACTCATCGGGCTCATTTGTGGCTATCGGAATAATTTCATCTTTTCTCTGAGAAGCCAAACACGCGCCTTTGGCATGACACGAGGCACACGCCGCACTGCGTTCAATTTCTACAAACAAGACATTGCCCTTAATCTCTTTTACGGTTCCTTGATGACAAATACCGGTAGCGCTCATAGATATTTGGTTTAATTGTTTCTACATAAATTCCATATATACAACTTTCATATATTTATCCATCAACACTTTTGCTACACGTTGAATGACATTTTTCCGGATTTCCACTTCTACAGGTTGTGATAGATCAATATTATCGGCGTTAATTTTGGTACCTACTAAAATGTGAATTTCGTCGCTGTCTAACAACAATTGGCACATTTGATCTGCAGGCCCGCGCCCGAATTGATAGTTTGGAGTGATGACATTGTTAAGCAAATGAATTACTTTACTTAAAGTTAACACGCCTTCTGTTACTAAATCAATGCCATCCATTTTCGACATAGGCGGCAAGGTATGATCCACCACGGGTTCATCTACTACAGTACGTCTCAACTCTCTTGAAATAATTTCGGTGGTTGTAGCGCCGCTTACAATTTTTCTACCGGAGAAAGAGCGTAATTTTTCAGCAAAATGAATATCTTTTTCAGGATTTAATGGTGGACCGGAGCAAATCATAGTACGGCGTGGCTCGCGAAAGTAGATCACTGCACAGGAAATATCATCTTTGGGAACGTGCAGATCGTTAGCCGCCGCCTTTTTTACAATTTTTTCCGCCAATTCCGAAGCAGAAATGGAATGGTTGTCTGTAATGATATTTCTAACTTCTTCTCTTAGGTTATTTCTTCCCCAACCGGTAACCAATCCTTTGCCCAAGCCTGATTGTGTAACGCCGTCGGAACAAAAAATAATTCTATCCTCTAATTGCGGCGTAAAAGTAGCCATGTTTAAGTCTTGAAAACGCTGATCAGCAGTCGTATTTTCAAATTTTACTTTTTCCCAATTCGGTTCCAGCACTCTGTAACTGCGCATTACAATCGTTTGCGGATTATCGTATTCCAAAATACTGACGGTGTCGGCATCCCCGCTCACATCCACAATTGTGTAAGTAGAGTAACTGATCTTCCGTTCGCTACACACAGGCAATGCTTTCATGATAATTTCTGCAATTCTTTGAGCATCTTTGTGTTCCATAGATAAGTTCAGTGCCAGCGTAGCGGTTAATGTAGCCAGCACATTGGCTTTTACGCCGGAGCCCATACCATCGGAGAGCACACACAATACACGGTTTTCTTCCGGCATACGTTTAGAAAGGAAAACATCGCCGCCAATATGTTCTCCGTGGTGATACATTTGGTAGAAGCCAACTTCAACGTGGTAATTATTAGTCATTTATTTAAAATGTTAAAAAGATTAGAGGGCAAAGATAGAAAAATTATTCATTTTATTAAAACTTGCAAATTCTGTAAGTTTTAATAATTTAGTTACAATACCCATAATTCAAAAAAAACATAGATATTCGCGGCAATATTCAAAAACAGATTACTAACCCTATAAAACCCTAATTGTATGGCATTTAATTTAAGAAACAGAAACTTTTTAAAACTGTTGGATTTTACTCCGGAAGAAATTAAGTATTTATTGAAACTGTCGGCTGACTTGAAAACCGCAAAATATGCCGGTACCGAGCAGCCCAGATTAAAAGGAAAAAACATTGTGCTATTATTTGAAAAAGATTCTACCAGAACGCGTTGCGCATTTGAAGTAGCTGCTTTAGATCAAGGCGCACACGTAACCTATTTGGGCCCTTCCGGCTCGCAAATGGGCAAAAAAGAATCTATGAAAGATACTGCACGCGTATTGGGCAGAATGTACGACGGCATCGAATATCGCGGCTATGGACAAGATATTGTGGAAGCGCTTGGAAAATACGCCGGCGTGCCCGTTTGGAACGGATTAACCAACGAGTTTCATCCCACCCAAATTTTAGCTGACTTTTTAACGATGCAGGAACATAGCGACAAACCGTTGCATCATGTTTCGTTTGCTTACCTTGGAGATGCGCGTAACAACATGGGCAATAGCTTAATGGTTGGCGCCGCAAAAATGGGAATGGATTTCCGCGCCGTAGCTCCCAAACAATGCTGGCCGGAAGAAGCATTAGTGGCCAAATGTCGCGAAATTGCCAAAGAAACCGGCTCTAAAATTACACTCACCGAAAACGTAGAAGAAGGTGTAAAAGGTGTAGATTTCTTATATACAGATGTTTGGGTATCTATGGGTGAGCCCGCAGAAGTTTGGGAACAACGCATCAATATGATGAAACCTTACCAGGTAAACATGAACGTGGTAAAAGCTACCGGCAACCCCAAAGTGAAATTCTTGCATTGTTTACCCGCATTCCACAATTTGGAAACCGAAATAGGCAGAGATATTCACAAGAAATTTGGCCTTGATTCTATGGAAGTTACGGAAGATGTTTTCGAGTCGCCAATGTCCATCGTATTCGACGAGGCAGAAAACAGGATGCATACCATCAAAGCGGTGATGGTGGCTACATTAGGGGATTAATACTTAATTCTATTAGTGAATTTGTTGGCGATATTCGGATATTTGAGTTGAACTAACTAAAAAATGCTATGACCATCGGATTCGATGCCAAAAGAGCCTTTCATAACTACTCCGGCTTAGGAAACCACAGCCGGCTATTAATCCATTCTTTATCAAATTTATATAAAGAAAATCAATATTTTTTATATACCCCAAAATACAAACCTCATCCCTTACACAATTTCGCAGATAATAATAATTGTACCATTGTAACTCCTAAAGAAATTTCTTCTTTGCTCCCCTCCTCTTTTTGGCGCTCTTTTTTCATGGCAAATGACATTAATGCTCAAAATATAGACATTTTTCACGGCTTAAGCGGCGAATTGCCAATTTCTACGCTAAAAATGCCAAAAGTAGTTACCATACATGATGTCATTTTTATGCGTTATCCTGAATATTATGCAACTTTCGACAGAAAAATGTATGAAAATAAGTTTAAACACGCCTGTAAAATTGCAGATAAAATTATTACAGTAAGTAAGCAAACAGCGGAAGATTGCATACATTTTTTAAATGCTGATGCCCGAAAAATTGAAGTAGGATACCAAAGTTGTGATCCGATTTTTTGGATGACACAACAGAAAAATAATATTTCAAAACTTTATAATTTACCGGAAAAGTTTATTTTGAATATAGGCACGATGGAAGCAAGAAAGAATTTGTTGAATTTAGTGAAAGCGCTAAAATTCATTGATGATGAAGTTTCGTTAGTTGCCATCGGAGGCAGAACGCCCTATACCCTTCAAGTAGAAGCATATATTAAAGAAAACAACCTTGCGCATCGGGTAAAATTGATGCACAATATGCCTTTTCGCGATTTCCCTGCTATTTATGCTGCGGCATCTGCGTTTGTATATCCGTCTGTTTTTGAAGGGTTTGGAATTCCTGTGTTAGAGGCTTTGGCAGTAGGAACGCCGGTGGCTACCTCTAACATTTCTTCTATGCCGGAAGTAAGCGGAGATGCAGCGCTTTACTTCAACCCTTACAATATTGAAGATATAGCGGATAAAATAAAGTTGATATTGCACGACAGAGTGATTGTTGCAGAATTAAATAAAAATAGAATTAAACAATTAGATAAATTTGCTATACAAAATATTGCAAGGCGTGTGAATGATATTTATCGTTCAATATAAATCTGCTTAAATCCTAATAATCCGCATCATCTGCGTGCTTCAACTCTCCACAATTTTAAAATATCGCATTATCTCGATTTTTAACCGTTCGTAGCTGCCGAAAGGAACTGTTTTTAAATCTTGCCCCTTTTTTATAAAAATAACGCCATCAACGAAATCCGTGTAAGAAGTGATGTCTAATTCTGTGATAAAGTTGAGTTTGTAATCATATATTGGCAGTTGGTCGAAATTATCGTCCGCTTCTTCAAACAATAGTTCATAATCTTCACAGAAAGATTGCAACATCGGAACAATTTCATCCCAATCTTCAGGTTTTTCCTCTTTATAATAAAAAATGACGACAGAATAATCGGGAATTTCTTCGATGACAATTCTTTCAAAACGATGATCACCATTGATGAAATATTGGTCATTCACTGTGGTTGTGCGCAAAAAGTTTTGAGGGTTGGCTTCATAGTCTCTTTGTGTTACATTTCCGATAGAGCGCATCCATTCATATTTTTTGGTAACCGTAAAAGTGCCATCCGCAGCCCTTTCGGTGGCCCAAATTTCGGTTTCGAGAACGTCTTTTGTTTGGCTTGCTAAATTAACGGCTACCGGAAGCATGTCTAAAAAACGCTGGGTACCGTATCCGGAAGTAATGACCAAATAGACCCATTCTCTGTTTTGAGATTGTATTTGGTACAATTCGTATCCTCCCGGCAAGCGCTCTATGAGCACTACGCCCCATTCGTCAGGAAATTCGGCAGCTATTGTTGGGCGGGTTCCTTCATATTTCGCACGCATTTTCATAAAATTTTCCAAAAATCCATCCGGTAGCGGGTATAGTTCTTGCGAATCGGATAAGTCGGCGGTAATGTGTTGGGCGATGTACCCTACATGATATTCTACGGGTTCGAGTTCTAAAGGATCTTCAACAACAGGTTTGGGTTGTTGGAAGAAATTGCAAGCGGCGAACAGGAACAGGATTGCCACAATACAATGTAGAGGCGTTGCGCGCAATGGTTTGTAAGCATTTGCAAAAGCAGGTACTATGTATGTCATAATATTAAAAGGATCAAGTTAGTATTTAGAAAATAGCAGTAAAAAGAAAGCACTAAAGTAAATCGGGTGCAAAAATATAAAAAGATTTTTCAAATTGAACTTTTAAAAATTTCCTTCTGCCTACACTGTTTTGGGCGGTTGGGCGAGGGTGGCGGAGTGGTATTTTTTTTGCTATTTTTTCCTTTCAATAAACCACTAATCCATCACGCACCGCACGCTCAGCCCGTTGCTTTTCTTCATTTCGCCTTGTTGCAAGGTATTGCAGTAGTAGTTCATTGAAAAGTAGTTGGCAGCTGTTTCTGTTGGGGCATCACTTGCCCACCAACCAGCAAAACCATAAAGATCTTGGTATCTCTCTATGGCACCGTTGTACCAGCCTGCCGGCAAAGCGGTAAATTCAAAGTCGTCTGTGCCTCCACCCGGAGGGTTGAGCCAATAGTTCATGCTCATGAGTTGAGCGGTTGAGTAATGTTCCAACAAATGCCACTCAGCTTGCGAAGGGATGTGCCACCCATTTGGACAGATGCCCTGTGGAGGTGTTGTGTGAACCGCCCCCACCGCCGAATACCACGTGTATAGTAATCCAAAGATAGTATCCAGCTGCGCCGCACATCCCGTGCAAGTGTATGGATTGGCAAAAAGTATCTGCTCATCGGTAACAGGGTTGAGGGTAGTTCGCAAATTCTCCGTCCAGCACCGCCCCATGAGAGAAACTACCTTATAATTATGACCCTCTGCGTCTTCAAGATATTCGGGACAAGGGTCTTTGAGAATAATTTGGGTCGGCTCGCTTTCGCATGTTCCGTTACTGGCGGTTACATAATAATCATCCTTTGGAGGATTGAAGGTAACCACCGAGCTACTAAGGGGACCGGTTTTATCGGGGTTCGTGTAATATTTGTAAGTTAATCCGGGAAGAGTATCAACAGCTAAAATTAAATTTATCGGCATATATTGATAGGCAGCAAGCGTATCGAATAATAGTGTGGGTGGGTCAGGAATCTGGCATTTTCGGCCCAACGTGTAAGCCGCATAACTGTTGGGAACAACAGGGGAAGTTGTTGA
>WQWP01000063.1 GCA_009787485.1 Lentimicrobiaceae bacterium
AAAACAGGTAGAGACAAATACTATAAAATAACCATCAAGGAAAAATCAACACAGAATAAATGAAAAAACTGCCGAAAGGTTTTTAGCTTGCGGCAGTTTTTAGATCATTTACTGAATATCCCAATTTCACCTCATCGAACAATCTTGACGACAAAGATAGAACTATTTTTTTCTATAATGGGAGATGAGAATTTTAAGTGATCGCACTCTTAAACAGTTCCAGCCGATTCTGTACATTCACTTCACTTGTTCCGCCATCAAAATCTAAAGACAAAAGATTTAATTTTGGAAATTTTGTTTTCAATTTCTTTTCTAAACCTTTAGAAATAACATGATTCGCAATACATCCGAAAGGCTGCAAACTCATCACATTGTGTATGCCTTTTTGATAATAGACAGAAATTTCCGCAGGAAGCAACCAGCCTTCTCCAAATTGACATCCTAAATCTATAAGTTCTTTACCCTGCTCTGATTCATGAAAAATATCACTTATAGGTGAAAAATATTCAAAATCTGCACAAATTGTATTCGCTTTTGCAATATTTTTCTTAGCTAAAACATATAATCCGTCAAAAATAAACTCCGGAGTTGATGATTCGGAAAAACCGTAACTTTTATTCACTTTTCTGTTCACAAAACTTTGCATAAAAAAAGGCAAAATTTGAGGAGGAAGCACTTCAATTCCCTCTGTTTGTAGTTGTTTGATAATATGGCGGTGCGAAAAACTGTTGAATTTCAGGTAAATTTCGCCTACAATGCCTACTGAGGGCAATTTTTTATTTGAGATAGTAATTGATTTGAAATCATGAACGGCTTCTTTCAGCGTCTCAAACATTTTTTTGGGTTTGTTTTGAAGGATCGCTTCGGAAAACTTCTTCAAATATTTCTCTTTCAATAGATTTGCGGCTCCTTCTTGGGTTTCGCGCACTTTGGCGGCAGCATGCAATTGCGCCAAACAATCGGAAATGAGTATGGCATTGAAAAGCATAGGCAAAACTTTGAGCCAATTTACTTTAAATCCGGGTTGCTCATTAAATAAAGAATCGGAGCCGGCAATTGCTACTACGGGAATATTGTCGAAACCGTTGTCTGTCAATGCTTTTTTTAAGATAGCTACATAATTGGTGGCGCGGCACTGCCCTCCGGTTTGTGATAAAGCAACTGCGGTATTTTGCAAGTCATAATTTCCTGATTTTAACGCTTTTAACAAATCTCCAACGACTAATGTTGCAGGGAAGCATACTTCATTGTGCGCTACTTTAAGTCCCATGTCAATCGTCTCTTGGTCTGGCTCGGGTAATATTTCTAAATTATATCCTGCCAATTTGAACACAGGCGGCAAAAATGGGGATTGAAATTCGGAAAAATAGGGGGCTATGATTAATTTGTTTTGGTCGTTTTTTTCAAACAATTTGCGTTTTATGGGTTGGGGTGTTGCGCGCAACGCCCTAACATTTGTTCCCAAATTTTCAATCAACGAACGCACCCGCAGCCGCAACGAGCCAATATTATTCACATCGTCCAATTTCAAAATCGTCAATGTTTTTCCCTGCTTCTCAAGCACTTGTTTCACATCATCCAATAAAAAAGCATCGGGGCCACAACCGAAAGAGGTCATCATGGCAAATTGAATGTTCAGTTTTTCTTTTCCTACAAATTTCGCTGCTTTTAATATTCGATTGATGTAATGCCATTGGGTAATAGTGTAAGTATCTGACAATTCTATTTCATTAAAACGCATAATATCTTCCGAAATCACATTTATACCCATATCACTCATTGTTTCTGCTAATTTATGTTGAATTAAGGAGTCGGTGTGGTAGGGGCGAGCGGCAAGAAGAATTGAGAATTGAGAATTGAGAATTGAGAATTGGTGAATCTCTTGATTCTTTTGGTAAATCTCCTTGGCGTAGTTTTTTTGTGCAATTAATGCTGAATTTATGGCGTTTTCTGCAGTTTTTTTGTCAATTTTTAGTGTTTTTAGATAATTAATAAGGTTTTTGTACAATCCTTTTTTTGTGCGGAAACTTATCATCGGGGCATCTAAAGGAATGGGGATTTGCTCGCTGCTTTTCAGCACTTCAGAGTAAGCAAAAACAATAGGGCAATTGTATGAATTTGAGGTCGTAGCGTCGTTTTCTTCATAGATTACCATTGGGTAAAAGATGCGGGTTGTTTTTTTGGCTACTAAATCGTGTATGTGGCTGTGCATCAATTTAGCGGGAAAACAAATATTATCCGACATTACGCCGGAAACTGCATTTTCATAATCGCTATAATTGGAGTGCGAGGAGAGTACGACTTCAAATCCGCACGCTGTAAACAATTGATGCCAAAATGGGTAGTTTTCGTACATGCCCAAAGCGCGCGGGATTCCAATTTTTATGGGCGCCGCAAGCGATTTTCTGTCAAATAGCAACTTGTATTTTTCTGCGTAAATATTCCTCCCTTTTTTTGTCTGAGCGCCTTTGTTGCTAAACACTTTTTCGCATTTATTTCCTGAAATAAATTGCTGACCGTTTGTAAACTTATAAATATTGATATAGCACTGATTATCACATGCTTTGCAATGAGCATTTTGCAAAGTGTAGTCACAATTTTCAAGCAATCGTGCAACTTCAACGAATCCGTTTTGTGCCGTATTTTTAGCATGCAAAGCGCATCCGAAAGCGCCCATAAATTCCGGAATATTAGTAAAAGAAACCTCCGTGTTGGTAAGTTTTTCCAATGCTCTCACAATGGCATGGTTTTTCATGGCGCCTCCCTGCACCGAAATATGGGTGCCCAGCGATGAAAAGTCGTGTAAACGAAGCACTTTGAATAAACAATTTTTGATTACCGAATAAGATAATCCTGCGGCAATATCTTCGCTTCTTGCCCCTTCGCGAAGAAATTGTTTTACTTTTGAATTCATAAAAACGGTGCATCTTGTGCCTAAATCGCAGGGATTTTTGGCAAAACATGCTTTTTCTGCAAATAATTGCACGGAATAGTTCAATGTTTTTGCAAATGCTTCAATAAAAGAGCCGCAACCCGATGAACAGGCTTCGTTAATTTCTACCCGTTCAATAGTATTGTTTTTGATAAAGAGCGCTTTCATGTCTTGCCCGCCAATATCCAGCACAAAAGTGAGCTCCGGATTGTTGTGTTTGGCTCCCAAATAATGCGCCTTGGTTTCCACAATACTTTCATCAAGGTGAAAAGCGGCTTTCATCAAATCTTCGCCGTAGCCTGTTGAACATGAGCTTTTTATCACAAAATTTCGACCTGTTTTCTGAGCTTCTTCTAAAAACAAGCTTAGTCCGGTTTTGATATTTAAAATGGAATTGCCTTGGTTAGGGGCGTAATATTTATATACAATGTGGCCGTTTTCGTCCAATAAAATTATTTTACCGGTAGTAGATCCTGAATCTATTCCCAAGTACAAATTTTCGGAACAGTTTTGCAATTTTTTTTCGGGAATGAACCTATTTTGTTTGTTTGTAAGCCAAATTTGATATTCTTCTTGGGAGTTAAATAAGGGCATTAAAGAAGAGGTTGTTTCGGTAAATTCAGCTTGGTTGTCAAATTGTTCAATTAAGGACTTTAAGGACCTTAAGGGCTTTAAGGTATTTTGGGACTGTAATTCCGTGCTTTTTAATGCGGCGCCAAAAGCAGTGAGCAAATTGGCATTTTTTGTTGCAATAATGTCATTTTCTTCTAAATTCAGGTAATTTAAGAGTGCATTTTTTAGTGCAGGTAAAAATTGGAAAGGACCGCCGCTCAACAAAATGGGAGGCGTAATTTTCATTCCTTTGGAAAGTCCGCCGACAATTTGCACTACTACTGCATGAAACACGGAAGCTGCAATATCCTCTTTATGAATATGTTTACTAATCATATTTTGGACATCGGTTTTAGAGAACACGCCGCAACGCGAAGCCATCGGATAGATACGTGTGCTGTTTTCAGCAAGTTGGCTCAATTGTTCCGTAGAGCAGCCGAGCAATATTGCCATTTGGTCTAAAAAAGCGCCGGTGCCGCCGGAGCAGTTGCCGCTCATGCGCATTTCGGGAATCGCTTCTTCTCTAAAAAACACCATTTTAGCATCTTCTCCTCCCATATCAATAATGGTGTGGCAAGCAGGAAAATTTTTCTTCACACATTCGGTTTCTGCGATCACTTCTTGCACAAAGGGAAGGTGATAACGCTCGCACACGCCCATTCCCGCCGAGCCGGTTAAGGCTATAGAAAGTTGCACATCGCCCAATTGGCGGTGTAAATCAGTGAGGATAGATTTTAATAAGGGTAGGTATTGCGTGTGGTGGATTTGGTAGTTAGATGCAATAATCTTATTATCAGCATTTAATGCTACAAATTTTATGGTGGTTGAGCCGATGTCTATTCCTAATTTAATTCCGTTTTTCATAAAAAACTATTTTACAGAATTATTTTTTCATTAAATTTCCTATCGCATACAACGGATAAACCTTTATCTTATCATATTGCGAAAAATTTTCAAGCGATGTACGCACGCCGTATTCCAATTGTTTTTCTTTGAGAAACAAGTTCATACTTTGCATTTTGCCACTTGTTCCCGATTTTACTTCAATGGGAATAATGCTTTCGCCTCGCTGAATTAAAAAATCAATTTGCGCACTTCCCTGTCTTTTTTCACGTTGCCAATAGTATAATGAAATAGGATTATAACATGACGAATTTTTTAACAACTCAAGCCCTGCGAAAATTTCAGCAATCACTCCTTTGTTGATGATTTGCAAGTGGTTATCAAGTAAAATTTGTGCAACATCTAAATTGAGAACACGCTGAAATAATCCTATATCCAACAAAATAAAGCGTTGGAATTTGGGGTTAATTTCTGCGCCCAGTGGGATTCCGTTTGCAGCGCTACGAACAACAGGATAAACCAATCCTGCCATAACAAGCATATCCAGCGCTTGTTTCACTTGTGCGTTGGAGGCTTGAACCGCTGCATGTTCATAAACAAATTTCCCTTCAGCCTGACGGGCAACCGATTCAAATACCTCATTAATACGTAGTGCAGGTATTCGTTTTTTATATTTTGCAAAATCGTTTTTTAATGAGATGATAATATCATTCAATACATTCTGACTAAGCAGCAAATCTTGTGTTTTGGCATATTGCGCAACAGCTTCCGGCATTCCACCAATAATAAAAAATGTTTTTAAGCGATGAATGAGCTGGTTGTGAACAGGCTCTTGCAATGGTTTTTGAGGCGTGGCTTGTCGGTAGGCATCCACTAACATGTTATCGCCCAATGCGTATAAAAATTCATCAAAAGAAAATGGAAACATGAATAAAGAGCGAATACGCCCAACGCCAAATGAAGGAATCTCTTCTAAAGCAAATTCCAAGAGCGAGCCGGCGGCAATAAGATGTAACTCAGGGTATTGTTCATAGAAATAGCGTAATTTGGACAATGCCGGCAGGCAGCTCTGTATTTCATCAAAAAACAATAACGTTTCTCCCGGAATGATGGGCGTTCGATAAACTAACGCCAACTGTTCACAAATCTCTTGTGGTGAAAGCGACTGCTCGAAAAATGTGTGCACATTTTTTTTGTCGTCAAAATTAACTTCCACAAAGTATTTGAAAGAGTTTGCCAAATGATTAACCGCAGAAGATTTTCCTACTTGCCGTGCACCGCGTAAAAGAAGCGTCTTTCGGTCGGGAGCTTTACTCCAAGCCAATAATTCGCCATCAATATTTCTAAAAAAGTAGCTTTTCTCAATCATGCTAAATTTATTTGATAATCAGGCGCAAAAATAATATTTTTTTTCAAAACTGTAAAAATGTCAACCCAAAAAATAAATGTTTTTATAAAAATGTCAACCCAAAAAAATGTTATTTTTATAAAAATATCAACCCAAAAAGTATTTTTTAATTTATTTGGCACTTCCTATTAATTTGGGTCAATTATATTCAACACAATTAAAAAAACGAATGATTTACCAATATCTTTATTCCCAACAACACTAAAATTGCTCCGCCAATAAATTCCGCTTTCGATTTATATTTTGCACCAAACAAGTTCCCAATTTTTACTCCTGCAATCGATAGGATAAAAGTTATTAAACCAATGATTATTACAGATTTGAGTATGTTTATTTTAAGAAAAGCAAAGGTTACTCCAACCGCCAGCGCATCAATGCTGGTGGCTATTGCCAATACTAAAATCTTTGTCAGTTGGAATGGGTTTGCTTTCACTTTTTCCTCTTTTTTGGAGAAACTGTCTTTAATCATTTTTCCACCAATGATTCCAAGCAATATAAAAGCAATCCAATGATCTAAAGTTTGAAATTTGCTGGCTAAATGCGTTCCTGCAAAATATCCGATTAACGGCATAAGTGCTTGAAAAAAGCCAAATATTATTCCGGGGAGTAAAAACTCTTTTATTCCCGGTTTCTTTACTGATAAGCCGAGTATAATTGAGACGGCAAACGCGTCCATTGCTAAGCCGAGGGCGATTAAGATTATTTCAAGCAAACTCATAATTTTCTATCTCTACACCAGCTATTTAGCGCTTAATTTACGCTTAAATTTCAACCAATAAATAAATTCCATTATTCCATAGATTAAGCAAGCTATGCCAATCAGAATAAAAATGGTTTCAGCGGTTTTGAAGGGGTTGAACAAAACAAGGACTCCCACCGCCAATATTAGCAAGGGAATTAGATAAAAAGCGAGAGAAACGGTTGCTCTTTTTCGGGCACGAATTAAGACAACTATCTGTTCAACAGCGCCTACTATGAGAATTATGCCCAAAATGTACATCAGCACATTAACAAAAAGGCTCGGAATAACTACCAATATCACGCCAAAGAGCAGGCTGCCGATTCCTGCGAGCAGTACCGGCATTTCAGGGCGTTTTGCTTTCTCGGCGGTAAAATAATCAATGAGCGAGAGCAACCCCGGTACAATAAAGAGAATACCAATGATGATCACACCGAAGGAGATCGCCTTTTGAGGATACAAAATCAGCAGTGCGCCCAGCACAACGGCAGAAATGGCGCGAATAATGAAATAATTGATTGTTTTTTTCATCATAATTATAATTAAATTGTTACAATTTTTTGGCAAAATAAATGACAAAGTTTTTAGAGCGCAAAAGAAGCATTTTTTTCTATCTTTGCCCATCTTTACTTTAACAAAGTAACTTTAAATGAAGAAATGTAACTTCTTCGTATTATTTGCCATAATGCTGTTCTTTTTCCGAAATGGCTACGGGCAGGAGAATCTCACTTTTACTGTAAATGGTGTAGAATTCAATATGATTTTTGTGGAAGGAGGAACTTTTGTAATGGGCTGTACACCAGAACAAGGGGATTGTTACCCTGGCGAAAGACCTACCCACAAAGTAACCTTGCCCGATTTTTTTATGGGTGAATTTCAGGTAACTCAAAAACTTTGGACTGCCATTATGGGAACTAATATCTCTCAGCAATGGTTGATGCCTCAAATTGCAGAAAGAAGAAGATTGATAAAGCAAAAGAAGGATTTGGCAAACTTTGAAAATGTGGTGGTACCCGGCGCTATGTGGGATGTAGAAGGAAGTATGCCAATCTATGCTGAAGATTTTAGCAAAATTCCATTATTTAGTAATGTAGGCGATAATTACCCTATGTATTTTATAAGCCATAATGATTGTGAACTATTTTGCAACATACTAAATCAATTATTATCAGATCAACTGCCGGAAGGCTATAAATTTCGTATCCCTACCGAAGCGCAGTGGGAATACGCGGCACGCGGCGGAAAAATGAGCAAAGGCTATATGTTCAGCGGAAGCGATATAATTGATGAAGTAGCTTGGTATGACGCCAATAGCGAAGGGAAAACTTACGAAATAGGAAAGAAAATTAAAAACGAACTCGGCATTTACGACATGAGCGGCAATGTTTGGGAATGGTGTAGAGACAAATATAGCGAAACTTATTACCGGAGCAGTCCACTTGTCAACCCCAAAGGGCCTGATAAAGGTACTGAATATGTATTACGTGGGGGCAGTTGGGGGCAAAATATGTGGGCTTGCCGCACGGCGACACGCCACAAAGATGATCCTGCCGCCTACACAACAAACTATGGCTTTCGGCTTGCTTTAGAGCCTCCTCCGAAATTGTCGGGCAGCGGATTTTTCGGATATACCGGTAAATTCACTACTTCGCGGCTCTCGTCAGGCAAAAATCTTACTTTTAAAGCAAACGATGTAAAATTTGAGATGACTTTTGTGGAAGGTGGAGACTTTGTAATGGGCTGCCATTCAGAACATAAAAATTGCGACAGCATTGAAAAGCCCGCCCACCATGTAAAACTTTCCAATTTTTACATGGGCAAATTTGAGGTTACGCAAAAATTATGGAATACCATAATGGGCACTACCGTGTCGCAGCAGCGCGATTCGGCTAATACAGATTGGGAGATTTACAGCGAAGGAGATCAGTACCCGATGTATTATGTAAGTTATGAAGAGTGTGCGGCATTTTGCGAAAAACTGAATCAATCATTGTATTATCAATTGCCTGAAGGCTATAAATTTAGGCTGCCCACAGAGGCGCAATGGGAGTACGCCGCACGTGGCGGCAGCAAGAGCAAAGACTATAGCTACAGTGGTAACAATAAGATAGATAGAGTAGCGTGGTGGGAGGGCAATAGCGGGCAAAAAACTCGAAAAGTAGGGCTGAAGTCTAACAACAAACTCGGCATTTACGATATGAGCGGCAATGTTTGGGAATGGTGCAGAGATTGGTTTGAAGACAATTACTATAGTTATGGCTCAACGACTAACCCTCAGGGGCCACTCTCCGGCACGCACCGTATTTTGCGTGGGGGCAGTTGGAATCTCAAGGCATGGCACTGCCGTGTAACAACCCGCTACTACTACGAACCCGTTGGGCGTTCCGCAAATGTAGGTTTTCGCATTGTATTAGAGCCTGCTAAAGACCTATTTGATTTAAAATCTTTAAGAAATGCTGTGAAACTACCCACTCCATCTTCTTCCACCAATAACCGTACATTTAAAATCAACGACATCAATTTTGACATGATTTTCGTGAAAGGGGGAACATTTACCATGGGTTGTACTTCAGAGCCAAACGATTGCTTTAGTAATGAGGAGCCTACCCACAGTGTAACGCTATCTGATTTTTATGTAGGTAAGTATCAAGTTACGCAACAGTTATGGAAAAAAGTGATGGGGACTACGGTAAGCGAGCAACGCAATTTATTAGATTCCACTTTGGCGCTTCACGGCGAGGGTAATTTTTATCCCATGTATTATATCAACCATAAAGAATGTGAAGAATTTTGCGAAAAGCTGAATCAGTTATTAGCCAAGCAATTACCGGAAGGTTATAAGTTCAGTCTTCCTACAGAAGCGCAATGGGAATATGCGGCGCGCGGCGGCAGAAAAAGCAAAGGCTATATCTACAGCGGCGATGATAATGTTAAAAAAGTGGCATGGTATGAAGAAAACAGCAATGATAAAGCCCGTGAAGTAGGCATGAAAAAGAAAAACGAGCTCGGCATTTACGATATGAGCGGCAATTTATGGGAATGGTGCAGCGATTGGTTTGATGGAGAGTATTATAGCTACAGTCCGTCCACCGATCCCACAGGTCCCGTTTATGGCTACCATCGTGTCATGCGAGGGGGGAGTTGGCGCAGTATTGTGCAGGGCTGCCGCGTGTCGTGCCGTGCCAAGAACTCGCCTAATGAACGGGCGAGTAATTGTGGGGTACGGGTGGTTTTGGTTAAGAGGGATTAGATGATAAGATATGAAATGTTTCTGCTCTTTTCGAGAGCGAGTTTTCTGCAATTGCAAACATTTCACTATAAATCAAAAAGACATTTACTTTTCTTGATTTTTTGTAAAATTTATCGGAGGTAAAAGGAGAGCACCAATACCAGCTTTCAAGGAAATATTGGTTATATGCTCTCTAATATATGGGAAAATAATTGCAGCACCATTAACTCTGCCAAACTCTTCGAAATTTGTGAGTACAGTCTCTCCAATACATTCAAAAAGTCCAGCCATTTTCACTTTAACCTTCACTTGTTCAATATCTTGAAATTTCTGTACAAGTGTTACTTCTTCGGTAACCATTATAACTTTGTCCTTTACAGCAATTTCTGTGTTAATATCAAGATTATTATCAACACCTTCCCCATAAGCAACATTGGAAATTCGTGAAAATGAACTTTCTATAAGAATTAAATCATTAATTCTAAAACCTGAATCTAATTTGTTTTTATTTTCCATATTCTATGCTGCTATTGAAAATTTATTACTTGAGTATTCGTAAGGTATTTTCGTTTTTTTGATAACATTACCCTTATTTGGATCAGCAAGTGTAATATCTATCACATTTCCTATAACTATTGGCTGTAAAAATATTGAGGAGGAATCAAAAGTGATACTCTCTTTCGCTGTAGAAATTGGTGTATAACCATAACCCACGCCGGATAATGCCAACTCTGCATTTTCAATACCAACTAAGGCATCATCTGAAATGAAACAAATACCTTCCATCGGGTAGTGTTCCACAAATCTATCCCACATATCGCATTCCCACACGAGATACTCTTCATTCAGATTATATACTTCATTGGGAATGATTTCTATAAAATGAGCATCTGAGAGTTCGTGATACTCATAGCGTACTCTCACTTGTGGAAATTGCTTGATGAAATTGCTCAATTCTTTTTTAATAAACTCTTTTGCTGTCATAATTCAATATTTTTGTAAAATAGGTACTATCAAATTTGAAAGTGTTAATGACGAATTACTTTCTTTCATACCAAAAGCATTATCTAAATAATCAGCGTTAACACGTAATCTTTTAAGTTGCACAATATTACGATTAAAAATCAAAAAATCTTTTGTATTACAAGATTTTATATGTATTCCTATTTGATTTATTAGAAATTCGTGTGTCCCTTTTTTTGTCGATGTTAGCTGCATTGTCAAATCAGATTCCGTTTTATGTAAAGAATGTAACCAAATTTGTTTCATCAACAGTATACAACAATAATAAGCACTATGAGCAACTGCAGGATATAATTTACTAACATCCAACAATTTTGCAGCTGCAATTAAATCATTCGATTTATTTTTGAGGTGGCTCATTTTCTTCTCATTGTTTTGGGCGGCGAAAATAAAAACTTTTCTACTACTTAAAGATATTTTTTAAAAATAAGTTTTTCTCTCTACTTTCTGCCTTTTCGTGCTTCTAATCTTTAAATTTTTAAACCTATTACTTTTTCCCTTGCAACATTACCACAATCCACAATCCCGCAAACACCAGCCCCCCATTAACAATCAACAACTCAAATCCAAATTTATATCCCCAAAATAATTCCACCGAATATTTAGAAAGAAAAAACACAGCCACCGGAACCAAAACTGCCAAAATCGGCATTGCCCAGCCCGTTTTTATCTCTCTTTTTGTAAACATTCCAAAAGCAAATAAGCCTAAAATGGGACCGTAAGTATAACCGGCAACACGGAGCAGCATACGAATCAACGCGTCGTCATGATAATTGGAAAAAACAATAATTACACTCAAAAATAGCAATGACATCAATATATGTACCATTCGCCGGATAAAAGTGCGTTTTTTTTCAGATTTTGTACATTTGTTCAAATTTATGATGTCAAAACAAAAGGTGGTGGTCAGCGCCGTTAGCGTGCCGTCTGCGCTGGAATACCCGGAAGCCACCAAGCCGATTACGAAAAAGGCGGCTGCCGTAATACCCAGATAATCAAGGGCGATGGTGGGGTATATTTGGTCGCTGTTCATTCCGGACAGGTCAATGCCTTTTTGTTGCGCATAGATCAAAAGTAAACCGCCCAGCAGTAAAAATAGCGCTTTTACCACTACCAAAATGCCGGTAAACGACATCATGTTGCGTTGGGCATCTTTCAAAGTTTTGCAAGAGAGGTTTTTCTGCATCATGTCTTGGTCTAAGCCGGTCATGGCAATGGTGATGAACATGCCGCCCAAGATGTGTTTCAGGAAATAATCGCGATGCTTCCAATCCGATACAAACATTTTGGTGTGACCGGAGGTTTGAAGTGAAGAAAACAGTTCACTAAATGAGAGGTTTATATCTTTAAAAATAATGAAAATGGTAGCTCCAAGCGCCACAAGGAAGAAGGTGGTTTGTAAAAGGTCTGTCCATACTACTGTTTTTACGCCTCCTTTAAAGGTATAGAGAAAAACGGTGAGCACCATAAAAATGGAGGTTACCCATATCGGAATGCCCCAGCTGTCGAATAAAAATATTTGCAGCACAAAAATAGTGAGATACATTTTTAATGCTGAGACTGTTAACCGCGAAACGATGAATAATAATGAGCCTGTTTTTTGTCCTGTTTTTCCAAAACGTGTTTCAAGAAATTGGTAAACGGAGGTTACATTGAGTTTATAATAAAGTGGTAATAGAAGAAAAGAGATAACCAAATAGCCAAGAACATAACCAATTACAAGTCCGAAATAGGTAAATTGTGTATTTACCACATCGCCGGGCACCGACATGAAGGTAATTCCCGATAAAGTGGCGCCAATCATTCCGTAAGCTACTACAAACCAGGGGGATTTTCGGTTTCCGATGAAATAGGTGTCGTTGTTGGCTTTTTTAGAAGTTAGCCATGAAACTATAAATAGTAAAGCGGTGTAGAGGAGGAATAAGGAGAGGATTAAGGATTTCATGGGGAGGGGGAATTAGGAATTGGGAATCAGTAGTGTTGCGTTGTTTATAAAAAAAGTTCTTTGAAATTATTGGATATCAGATTATTATAGCGGTTTTTCGATTCCCCCGATTTGAATTGATAGTTTAGTTAATGAGAAAAAGCGCTG
>WQWP01000064.1 GCA_009787485.1 Lentimicrobiaceae bacterium
ATGCTGCTACAAAACGAATTAGTGAGCGAGGAAGAACTATCCTTAGTAAAATCCTATCTGCTGGGCGAGTTTCTTCGCGAAGTAGATGGCTCGGTTTCCTACCAAAAGAAATTCTCCTATTGGAATGATTTTCAATTGAATGAAACAGAAATGCAAGAGATGATAGATGCGCTGCATGCTATTACTCCGCAAATGATACAGATGTTGTCGAAGCAATATCTTGTGCCTGAAAGTTTTACCACTATTGTGGTAGGGAAAATGTAAAATCTCAGCCTTTTATTTCTTTATAATTTTCTCGCTAAACCATCTCCCCTTATAAAACACTTTTACAAAATAAATACCTGTTGATAATCTAGATACATTTATATCAATGATATTTCGTGCAGGCGAGTTAAAACCGTAAAGTGTTTTGCCTGTCATATCCACAAGGTAAATATCTTTCACATCGTCTTTTTTTGTTTCGATTTTCAAGATATCGCTGCATGGATTGGGATATACTTTGATAATGTTCGATACCGTGAATTTATCGGCATCTTCTTCTGCTTTTTCATCATAAGGATTGGGAACGAACCTATCGGTTGGCTCGGTATTTCTATTTTGCTTTGCCCATTTAGTGTTGTTGCAGTCGGGCATTTTGGTATATTGCTTGATAACCCGCACCATCGCATCATTCAGTTTTTCAACATCGTATTTATCCGTTGTGGGTTTAATATGCGCATTTCCTATGCCACTGTCGTCTGTCAAAAACAAATAAGTACCGTTGGTTGCCAACGCAAAAGTACGCATCAAATACTCTCCGTCTTTCTGAATATCGCTGCAAGCAATCGGAACTATGCGGATTCCTTTTTCAGCTGCCAAACGCAATTGCGATTCAAGTAGTGCAATATTTTCAGGATTAGTGTGCGAAGGGGCATCCAAAACGATGAAAAGGATACGCGCCAAGGCAGTGTCATCCCAATCTTCGTTGGCAACACTTTCATACAAAGCTACATCCACTGCTTCAGGATAATCTCCGCCACCGGCAGCCGATTGTTCTCTCAGAAAATCAAGCGTTTCATTCATATCATTGCTGAATGAAGATTTGCGTGTCAGGTACGCATCGCCGTGGTCGCGATACACAAGACAGCCTGTCCGTAGTTGCAATTCATGCTCGAAGTGAGCTTTTTGAATGATATCGTCCAATTCTGCTTGTAAATAACGCATTTCATCTCCCATCGAGCCGGTCGCATCAATCATAAAAAACAGGTCAACTTTATTCCGTTCATTACACCTAACGTCTATTTGAGCTGTATTGATGCCTTGTTCAAAGGGCGTTACCTTAGCTACTTCGGCGTTTTTTCCTTCGTATTCAAATACGAGTTTCAGACCATTAGTGTTGGTTTCAACTTCCGACTTAAAAAAATCAAGCCACAGTTCGGCTTTGCCTGTGTTATCGGTTTTTGCTTGCCAGAGGATATCACCCTCGCTGTTTTTCAGCGTTACGTCTGCATTGGATAGCGGCATTCCCTGTTTGTTGGTTAATTGTGCAATGTAGCGATGTAGCGGAGTAAAACCCCACATATCGGTATATCGGCGAAAATCTTTTTTCAGAATATCACCCCATAAATGCCACTTGGCAAAGTCATTAACCTCGCCTGCTGTGAGCAGACCGGATTTTATATTGCTTTTGGCAGGAGTAATAAAACCTCCGGGCGTTTTACGCACTTCGTCTCCTGTTAATTTAGAACTGGAAGTTGTTACATCGCTACTAAATATCGGAGGTACATATTCCACCACCACTTCGTTCAATTCGGTAGAAGCACAATTCACCACAAAGTCAATAAACTTCACTTCCGAACTCGATATATAAATACCTGTTTGAATATGCAAACTTGGGCAGTTTAAAGCTCCACCGGCAGTAAGGTCGTATATACCTGCTGCAATACCAAAGATTGAGTATTCGCCTTGATCGTCGGTGTATGCCCCATTGATCGCTTTACCATCCTGTTTTAAAAGGATTTGAAGGAATGGAACTGCAATGCCATCCGAATCTTTTACGACCCCTTTAATGGTACTTTGGGCGTAAAGAATGTTCACTGTCAGCAAACACAAAACGGCTACAATTAATTTTTTTATGCTAACAAACGAGAAACTTCTAAGTAATTTCTTCATAAGTAATGATCTGCTCTCTTTTATTTTCAATGAAGCTAACTTTTTCATGCCATTTATGTTTTTAATTTATACTAAATTTATTGACTTGCTCACTCATACTATAAATATTAGTTAAATATTTCAAAATTTAATTTTCCCCACTTGCGTTTAACGTGCCGGCATATTGCCGCAGTTGCGGCTTCCACACACTTTCCAACGAGCCAACGGCGGCGAAAGTAGTAATTATTTTTAAACGACGGTAATGCCGCCATTGTGCCAAACTGCTCGTGGCTGTTGCACAACCCCTGAAAGCCTTGGTGTGTAGTTGTGCAACGGCTACGCTCGTTGTAGGCAGGCGTGCCTATTATTCGTTTTGTTTCTTTTCAACGATACATTCATTCCTTACAATTATTCCTTTAGCTTCTAATTTGTCCTTAAGGTAAAGCCATGTTTTATCTCTTAAAGTTCCAGCTTGATAACGTTTATTTCTAAAGTCGTTAGTTATTATTCTCATACTGAATGCCTGATTTCCGAGACCTTCGAAAACAACTTCTTTGATGTCTAATAGAGGATAGATTTTCGCCATCCATATATAATTATGATTTCTGACAATTAGAGAATTTTCTGTCAATCCAAAGTAATGAATTTGCCACGACAATAAAATGAAAAAAGCTGTTCCAAATGTTACAGGGAATATTAATATACCCCAAGGATAACGTCCTATACCAGCAAAGAACATAAAGGCAAGAAGGCAAATAAAAGGCCAAAAAAATATGCCTCTAAAACTTAAAAATTGATTTCCTTTAAATGTCTCCTCTATTTCAAATCTAATTCTGTTTCTGTCAGTTTTTTGGGCTACACTTGGTTTGTATTCTTGTTTATTTATGATAGTCTGATTTAAAAATGATTTAATTTCCCAAATATTAGAATACAAATCATCATATAGGATTTTCTCAGTTCCATCATTGAAAAATATGGCTGTCCCTTCCACTGGAAATTGAAAAATATAGCGAAATTGCATTTTCCCTTTCAATATCACATCTTTAATTTCTTTTAAAGAATAAATTTGATTCCCAAATTTTATTGTGTGCTCGTCATGGTCAATGGTAATTTTCGGAGACCATTTCCAATACAAGTAAAGAAGCGAAAATGCTAAAATGTAAAATACGGAGCCGGCAATAGGCATAAAATAGTCTTTTGTTTCTGGTTGTTGCTGTTCTAGTAATATATCAATACCTGCAAAGATTAACAATGTCCCGATTCCACAAAAAAGCAGCAAAACAAAAACCAAAAGCGCATAAAATCTTAAAGGATGTCGTTTCGTTATAATTTTTGTCATTCGATATTTTCAGTATTATAATTGATGGTTATCCTCTTCGCTCTCCCCTGCTTGCCTCTAACGTCCCGGCAGCTTGGCGAGGTAGCGGCATCGAGGTACTTGCGGCGGGGTAGTATCTTTAATTTAACTATCTCATTTTTCAGCGTGTTAATGCCGCTATCGTGCGCGGAAACACTACATTGAAAACTTGGAAAGGCGGCTACCATTGCTTTTTCAGTCATGTTTATTTATTTCGTGTTATCAAATCAATTGTAAAATCCAAAGCCTTTTCTGCTTCAACATTATAATTCGGCAATGTTCCGTGAGTATTTTCATCGGTTGCGCCATAGCTATAAAATTTCTTGAAAGAAATGCCATAAGAAAGCCCTGAATTAGGTAATTCCAAACTGATACAGTCACCAAAGCAGACAGCCAGCCCACCTGTTTCTTCTCCAACAACAGTTCCCATTTTGAAATATTTAAACGCCCATGAAAAATCAGCCGCCGCCGAAAAAGTATAATGACTTGTCAGTAAGTAAATATTGCCTTTATAACGTAAATTGTTCTCTATAAGTTCCGTCAATTCTTCTTCATCGTAGATTTTAAATTCATTAGGATTTGTATCATCTTGCTTGTTGCCTATTACATCCGAACACTTTACAATAACTTTACCATATTGCGCAAATGGCACAGGAGAAATATATTGGAAAAATTCATCGCCCAATGTCGAATTACCACCACCATTTTTTCGAATATCTATAATCAAGTTTCCAATATTTTCTTTTTGTAAGATTTGAAAGGTGGAATCTAGAAATACTTTGAATCTATCAATATCCGTAAACGAATTGAATTCAATAATACCAATATTTTTATCAGGTAAAGTTCTGAAAGTATACAAATTAGATAGACCTTCCTGCAAAGGGTTTTCGCCCATTTCTTCGAACGAAATACTTTTAGCTTGCACCGAATACTTTTTCTGATTAAACATATACTCAATGTTAAAAATGCTGTCTCTATACAAAATATAAAACAGAGGAGTAAACAAAAAACGCTCTACTACTACAATTTTAAAAAACTCTTTTTCCCCGCTTACATAATTCAACATTTCCTGTACTATATCTTGTGACTGTCTGTTATTTATACTCGTTATCTGTGCGCCGACAGGAATTGTGTTTCGCATTCGAGTATAATCGTTTTTAACACTGATTGCTTTGTCGAGATTATTTATTTTTACAGAAAAAGGGAAAACCTGAACATAATGCTCCGATTCCAAAGGCGGAAAAGTGTTTGTATGTCCGTCGCCAAGTTTTGCAAGCAATGGAGCTACTTGTTTATAAAAGTAAAAGATATTTCCGCTTGGTTCAAGTTCGGATTTTACTCTTTCAATATCATTATCAAGTTGTTGTTTGGGATAAACTGCATACATATCTGGGTGTACTTTGTTTATCGTAGAAAATAGCGTGTCAATATCCTGTATCATTTGTTCTCTCGAAAGTTCTTTCAAAATTTGCGTTTGCGCCATTATTATCGTACTACTGGTAGAAAGAAGAAATATGACAAGCCACACCCTAAATAGAGTGAAAATAGTTTTTGATAATAATATTTCTCTCATATTTGTTTGAAAATTATATCGCAACGCCCTCTAAGTAAAGTGTATCGTAACTCAAATCAGAATTATTAGGCCAAGTTACACTTCCCAAAAAGGTAGAAGCGGAATTAAATACATTCAAATCTTTTAACGGCTGAAACACCTCAAAACCAAGATAAGGTTTCATGTCGAAGCGTCGCCGTTCGCCATTGGCAAACCAAAGGTTGAGCATATAATTTTGCTCAGGCACAACTTTTGTTACTTTCGGATTCATCATAATATGCTATCTTAAAGGGTCAATTGTAAAAATAGTTTTTCCGTTAACAGCCAATTCCCAGTCTGCCAATAAAGCTTCGTGGTGAATTTCAATCCATGCACGTACCAGTTTCAATTTTCTTGAATCTAAAGCACCTGCTAAAATATCTCCGTCGGGAATTGAAAGCACCACACTTTGTCCTTGATAATCTGCATGAATATGAGGCAAAGCGTGCTGTTTGTTATCCATATACATCATCGAAATAATTATTCCATAAAACATTGAAATTGTTGCCATACTATTTACTATTTTCTAATTTGGGTGCAAATGTCTATATTTTTTTCAAGTTAGGCAAATGCAGCTAAAAAAAATGTCATTTCGGGCTACTTTTCGCTGCAACGATTCGCAGTCCCGGCATTGCCAACAACGTGCCGGGTATTGGCGAGGTAGCGGCTTCCACAACACTGTCCAACGAGTAACCGCCGCGAAAATAGCAATTATTGTCAAACGAGGGTAGAGCCGCTATCTTGCCAATACCAAGTTGGGCGCGGTAGCAGCCTTCCCACGAAACTGTCCGATTGCAGTGTTTGTGTGTCCTGTCGAGCCGCTATGACTTGTTTAGTACGCGAGAGCTTGTCAAACCCTTCTCTCTCAAGCCCCAATGTTCTGTCTGATGACGATATTTTTTTGTCAAGTCTCTGCGATTTGTCCGATGCGGAGCAAGAAACACTACCTTTCCAACTTGGCTAAGCCTTTAGTTAAAAATACTTGCTCAGAATATCTTTTGCTCTATTCTCTGTCAAATTAATTATGTAATCCTCATTTTTTTCGTTCACTTTTTTGCGAAATTCTTTTTTTACATTATCAATTTTCTTGTCAGGAAACTTAGTAACCCACTCATTTAGATATTCCTTTTCTAAATCGTATAACATCATTCCTTGTCTTGCCAAATATTTAATATCGCTTTTCAGATTATCATTTTCTCTTTTCAGATTATCTCTGTTTGTATTTCTTTTCTGAATAAAAAGAGTTATTGTAATTCCAAGGAGTGATAGTATAATTCCAAGGAGTGTGCCGCTTATTGCAAAAATGCTATTTATAATTGCTTCATTCATAATGCTTGTTTTTATTGTTAATAAACTATTGTTAATTACTGTTTTATGATTTTTACAAATCTATTATCCATTTTCAAAATATAGATTCCATTTGATAGATGGGAAATATCAATTGTAGTTATTGGAGATAATTGGGATGTTTGTTCCAAAATCATTTTTCCCATCAAATCAAAAATCTGAATATTTGTTCGCTTTTGCTCATTACTTGTTACTTGTAATTCTCCGGTTGTTGGGTTCGGGTACACTCTCATTTCTTCCATTTCGTTTTCCGAAACTCCTACACCATCTTCTATTTTTATTGTCAATGATTTTGTATCACTTCCGACGCTGTTGGTGGCTTTTACGGTAAAGTTAAAAGTTCCTGCGGTAGTGGGAGTGCCGGTTATGGCGCCGGTTTCAAAAAGAGTTAATCCGGTTGGCAGGGCGCCATTTGTCATTCCCCATGTTATGGGTGCGGTACCTGATGCAGAAAGGGCTTGATTGTAGATAACGCCTACTTTTCCATTGGGCAGTGTGGCAGTGGTAATTTTAGGTGGCTCTGCGGTGGTAGTGATCTTTATACTCAAAGCCTTGGTATCAGTTCCATAACTGTTGGTAGCTTTAACGGTAAAATTAAACGTGCCGGCTGCGGTGGGTGTGCCCATTAAAACGCCATATTCCGAAAGAGTTATTCCGTTTGGCAAATTGCCTGATGTTACAACCCAAGTGATGGGTCCAATACCTGTAGCGCTAATAACGGTAGCAGGATACATGGTGCCTACCAAGCCATCGGGAAGTGTTGTGGTTGTAATTACCGGCGCGTTTGGCGAAGCATTTATGATAATAGACAATGCTTTTGTATGGGTTCCTGCGCTGTTGGTTGCTTTAAAGGTAATGTTAAAGTTACCGGATTCTGTTGGGATACCGGATATTTTGCCATTTTCTGCAAGTGTTATACCATTGGGGAGATTACCGCTTTGCACTGTCCATGTCATGGGCGTGCTACCTGTGGCAGTAAGTTTCTCACTGTAAGGCGCTCCCACCGTACCATTGGGCAGCGATGTGGTGGTGATAGTAGGGGCGAATATGGCAAGATGTGCCGGCATATTTACCGCAGTGCCAAAACCGGGCAATTTTCCGTTTTGTGTTGTCCATCCGTTGGCACTGGTAAACCGCCCACCCAACGTACCATCTGCATGGATGGCTACAGTGGTGATGTCGGCGCCGTTATGCTGGTCTAAACCAGGGTTGTTCCAATTCGGCTGACCATCAGGATTTAGCATATTGTCAAAGGCGATATTATTAGACAAGATTGTATTACTTCCTAGTAAATATCCAACTACTCGCCCACAATATAAATAAGTTCCTGTACAAGATATGCTTGAATTTAATGCAGCACAATTAGAAACACTACCTTGATTAACTCCAGCCACACCACTTGCATAAGAAGTCCCAGAGGCATTAGAAGTAATAGCACCTGTAGAATAGCAGTTTGATACCGTGCTATTATTAACATTGGCACCCACTACTCCACCTGTATAAGTACTACCGTTTGTCGAATTTGATTTTATCAATCCTGTGGAATAACAATATTGAACAGTACTGCTAATGCTACCGGAATTTTGATTCCATCCTACCACCCCACCTGCAACAGAAGTAGGAACAGTTGAATTAGAATTAACAGAACCTGTAGAATAACAATTCGAAACATTACCACCCATGTTATTTCCTACTATCCCACCTACAACAACCATATTGGCAGAAGAAGCTGATGATGTTGAACTTAATGAACAAGCTGAGTGAGAATTTATTATGCTCCCTCCACTGTTGAGCCCTACTATACCTCCAGTGTTAACATCATAGGAGGAGTAGGATATAGATGATGAACTTACTGTACCTGATGAATAACAATTTGATATACTTCCATTAGAGTTTTGTCCTATAATTCCTCCCACATTATTGGTAGAAGTTGTAATTGTAGAAGTTATGTTTACATTCTCTATTCCGAGATTTTTCACAGTGCTGTTATTTATACTTCCGAATAATCCGACATATTGAAGTGAAGTATTATCAATTTTAAGATTAGTAATTTTTTTATTATTTCCATCAAAATTTCCTTTGAATGCCTGATTATTTCCAATCGGTATCCACCCTGCACCGGTTTGGTACGCGGAAAGGCTAATGTCATTTCCGAGTTTGTAATGCACACCTGCATTAGCATAAGGTGCCGTATTAGTGTTCACGTAGGTAGCCAATTGTGCCAGTCCTGCGGCAGTAGTAATCATATAGGGATCACTTTCCGTGCCGCTGCCGGTAAAGTCGCCGCCGCCGGAAGAGCTTGTTACTTCAATATCATCGAGCGTAATAAAAAAACCTTCTGTTACAGGAGTGTATGCATTGAAACCGAGATAATAGGTTCCTGTAGTGGGTACGGTAAAAGTTTGCGTAATCTGAGTCCAATCCGTTAGGCGGTTATTCGTATTATTGTAAAGCACCGGTGCACTTGCCATTCCTGTGGCGGTATTACTTGTACCCACATGTACTTTTAGATAATCATATTCATTTTCATCCGCATAGCCATACACTACTGCCCAAAATTTAAGTGTGTAAGTGGTTCCTGCGGTAAGGCTCATGGAAGAGCTAAAGAGCCAAGCATTGCAGGTTGGGTATTGTACATAAGTAACTAATCCTACATATCGCGTACCTCCGTGTGCAGGTATCCCTATTGATGTGCCGTGATCTAACAAATTACTCGTTGCAAGCCAACCGACAGGAACAGTGGGATCTATTCCTCCTGTTTCATAATTCCAAACGCCTGTGGCTGTAGTTGACCGTGTCCATCCGGTAGGAAGATTGTTCCCGGTTGTACCTTCAAACCCTTGCTGTAAAATGGTATTATCTAAGGGAGATTTGGGATGAACAACATCGGAAGCGGTTATAATTGAAGTTGTCATTTGCTTTTTCACTAAATTGTGAAAATTTTGAGCATAGCTTGTGTTTGTAGCCATTAGCACTGCCATAATAAAAAATAAGGATAATTTTTTTGTCATAGTTCTATTTTTTTGGGGTTAATAATTTGATTTACAATTTTTCAATTTTTGGCAATAAAAAAACGTGGTACTTTTTTTATCTATTCTTGAGGTCTTCGACTACCTATTTCCAAATAAAGTAAAGTCCACGCTTGGCGTGAACGTTTACTACTCTACTCTTGGAAATTTTGAATTTGTCGAAGATTCAAGAATAAGAAATAAAGCAAAAACGCTTTAATTTTTAAGAAACAAAGAACGCTGATTTACAGAGTTGTGTTAGTATTTAGAGAATAACAGTAAAAAGAAAGTACTGAAGTAAATTGGGCGCGAAATTATAATAAATCTTTTCAAATAGGATTTAGTTGTCAGAAATTAAAACCTATCAACATTTTTTTGCACCTTCAACGCGCATTTGGGTGGTTGGGTGGGGGTGGCGGAGTGGTAAAATTATTGCTATTTTTCCCTTTGTCATTCAAAAAAAAATATCTTTGCCGCCGTTATATAATAAAAGATAAAGATATATGGAAGCAGTCGTTCTAAACACAAATACAGCATTAGATTTAAGACTGATAAGTGCTCTTGCGCGAGAACTTAATATTGATATGTTTTCTATCAGTCAAGAGGAGCAAGAAGAAATTGAAGATATGAAATTGCTGAGTTTTATGCAAAAAGCAAGAAAAGAGGGATTTGCAGATAAAAAAGAAACGTTGTCAAAATTGGGTTTATAATAGAAAGGATTATGGAAGTAGAGTTTACAAAAACATTTTCCAAACAAATTGATATTCTTTCTGACGAATCATTGAAATCGCGGATAGCCCAAACTGTGCAAAATGTAATTTTGGCAAGTACATTGCAAGAGATTACTAATCTTAAAAAAATGAAAGGATCCCAAACAGCTTATAGAATAAGAATAGGAGATTACCGGATCGGTTTGTTTTTTGAAGAAGGTGTAATTATCTTTGCATATATGGCGCACCGGAAAGATATTTATAATAGGTTTCCATAATTTTCAAATGCGCTCTTCGCAACAATTAAACCTATAAAAATGCTAACTTATTTACAATCAATAAAATAACATTATTTTAGCATTATTTTTCCTACCCCAATCGCAGCCCGGCTATTGCGCCCAACACCTAAATATGCGCAAAAATAAAATAATTCACTACATCCATAATTCTCAGCCAAGAAACCAAATTACCAACAATTGTTTATTGCTTCACAATTTCACTACTTCTGCTACTATCTTTTTTTGAATACTTTTGCACTTTAAAGCTATCCGATACTCTCAACCCTTAAATCTTTAAATTTTAAATCTTTAAATCCCTCTTATGCCCGACGACAAAAAAATTATCTTCTCCATGGTAAACGTAAGTAAAACTTATCCACCTCAAAAACAAGTATTAAAAAACATTTACCTCTCGTTTTATTACGGCGCTAAAATCGGCGTGTTAGGCTTAAACGGCTCCGGAAAGTCCTCACTCTTAAAGATTATTGCCGGTGTGGACAAATCGTTTCAGGGAGAGGTGGTCTTCTCGCCCGGCTACACCGTAGGCTACTTGGCGCAAGAGCCCGAAATGGACAACTCGCTGACTGTGATTGATGTGGTAAAACAAGGCGTGCAAAAAGTAGTGGATATTCTGGCAGAATATGACGCTGTGAATATGAAGTTTATGGAAGAGATGACCGATGATGAAATGGCGAAATTGATAGACCGCCAAGGCGAATTAACGGAATTGATAGACCAGCACGATGCCTGGGAATTGGACAACAAATTAGAGCGCGCCATGGATGCCTTGCGCTGCCCCGATCCGGAAACGCCGGTAAAAAACCTATCGGGAGGCGAACGCCGCCGCGTAGCGTTGTGCCGCTTGCTGCTTTCCGAGCCCGACATTTTGCTGTTAGACGAGCCAACCAACCACTTAGATGCCGAATCGGTGGAATGGCTGGAAATGCACCTGCAACAATACAAAGGCACGGTAATTGCCGTAACCCACGACCGCTACTTCTTGGATAACGTAGCCGGCTGGATTTTAGAATTGGATAGAGGAGAGGGTATTCCTTGGCAAGGCAATTATTCTTCGTGGCTGGAGCAAAAAACACAACGCTTGGCGCAAGAAGAAAAACAGGAATCGAAGCGTATGAAGACGTTAGAGCGTGAGCTGGAGTGGGTGCGCATGTCGCCCAAAGCACGACAATCGAAAGGGAAAGCCCGTTTGAATGCCTACGATAAATTGTTGAATGAAGATGTAAAAGAGCGCGAAGAAAAATTGCAGATCTTCATCCCGAACGGACCTCGTTTAGGAACGAATGTAATTGATGTTGTGCACGTTTCAAAAGCATTCGGCGATAAGTTGCTGTTTGAAGATTTAAACTTTTCGCTTCCCCCTAACGGCATTGTGGGCATTATTGGGCCCAACGGCGCAGGAAAAACCACCTTGTTCCGCTTAATCATGGGCATGGAACAACCCGATGCCGGCGAGTTTAAAGTAGGCGAAACCGTGCAAGTGGGCTATGTTGACCAACAACACGTGGAGATTGACCCTGAAAAAACGGTATGGGAGGTGGTTTCGGAAGGAAACGAACAAATGATGATGGGCGGACGGCTCATTAACTCCCGCGCTTATATCTCCCGCTTCAACTTTGGAGGTCAGGATCAAAACAAAAAATCGGACATACTTTCGGGCGGAGAGCGCAATCGTTTGCATTTGGCGCTTACCCTCAAATCGGAAGCCAATGTGCTGCTGCTGGACGAGCCGACTAACGATATTGATATTAACACCTTACGCGCTTTGGAAGAAGGATTGGAGAACTTTGCCGGCTGCGCCGTAATTATCTCGCACGACCGCTGGTTTTTAGACAGGGTTTGTACGCACATTCTGGCTTTTGAAGGCGACTCGCAGGTTTATTTCTTTGAAGGAAATTATACTGAATATGAGGAAAATAAAAAGAAACGATTGGGCTATGTGGAGCCGAAACGAATACGGTATAAGAAGTTGATAAAGTAATAAAGTGAATATTGCAACGTTAATGTCATATCCAAAATCAAATTCTATGAAAAAATTTATTCTAATTATTTTTGCCGCTATCCTTATGGCAATGCCCACAATAATTTTCGGGCAACAGGAAACTTCAACCAAAGAAAACACTGAAAAAGAAAAGACTATTTCTTACTCATTCATCAATGAGTATGGTTTTTATGGAGGTGGAACTTTTGGTGGCGCAGGTATTTTTGTTAACGGAATTCGTTTTAACAAAACTCAGGATATGATCGGTATCGGAATTGGCTATGAGGCAGATTTTCGCTCATCGCAGAGTATTCCGATCTTTTTC
>WQWP01000065.1 GCA_009787485.1 Lentimicrobiaceae bacterium
GTTGATAGCGATTTCTGATAACAATTTAACGGTAATAGTTAAGTTGTCACCGGGCATTACCATTTCTACACCTGCGGGAAGGAAAACTTCTCCTGTAACGTCAGTGGTACGGAAATAGAATTGCGGACGGTATTTGGTGTGGAATGGCGTGTGACGTCCACCTTCTTCTTTTTTCAAGATATACACCTCAGCTTCAAACTCTTTGTGCGGTTTAATAGAGCCCGGTTTCGCGATCACCATACCACGACGGATTTCATCTTTATCAATACCGCGAAGCAATAGACCTACGTTGTCGCCGGCTTCCCCTCTGTCCAAAATTTTGCGGAACATTTCAACTCCGGTTACTACAGATTTTAGTTTTTCTGCGCCCATACCGATAATATCCACAGGGTCTCCTGAGTTGATAACGCCGGTTTCAATTCTTCCGGTAGCCACAGTACCACGACCGGTAATTGAGAATACGTCTTCCACAGGCATTAAGAATTCTTTGTCAACGGCACGTACCGGAAGCGGAATGAAGGTGTCAACCGCATCCATAAGTTCCATAATTTTGTCCATCCACTGGGGCTCCATATTCAATCCACCTAATGCAGATCCTTGAATTACAGGAGTATTGTCGCCATCAAATCCGTAGAATGACAAAAGATCACGGATTTCCATTTCAACAAGTTCTAATAGTTCGGGGTCATCCACCAAGTCAACTTTGTTCATAAACACCACCAATTTCGGAACGCCTACCTGACGCGCCAAAAGGATGTGTTCTCTTGTTTGCGGCATAGGGCCATCGGTTGCAGCTACCACGATGATAGCGCCGTCCATTTGCGCAGCTCCGGTTACCATGTTCTTGATGTAGTCGGCGTGGCCGGGGCAATCCACGTGTGCATAGTGACGACTTGCCGTTTGATACTCAACGTGAGATGTGTTAATAGTAATACCACGTTCTTTTTCTTCCGGCGCATTGTCAATAGATGCGAAGTCTCTTTTTTCTGATAGACCTTTTTCAGCTAATACCATTGTTATAGCAGCTGTTAAGGTTGTTTTACCGTGGTCAATGTGACCAATCGTACCCACATTTACGTGGGGTTTGGTGCGTTCAAATTTTTCTTTTGCCATTTTTTTATCAATTAAAAGGTTATTAAAATATTCTATTGTTACATAGAGGGTTGGTGTCCTTTTGAGCCATTGACGAGAGTTGAACTCGTGACCCCTTCCTTACCAAGGAAGTGCTCTACCACTGAGCTACAACGGCTTATGAGCCCAAGTTTTATTTTGGGGGTGCAAAAATATATTTTTTTCTGATATGGGTTAAGGAATGAGAAAAATTAACTGTATTTCTCCCCCCAGTCAAGTTTTACATCATTAGCATACTGCCGAATTTGTTGCTCTTCAGAACGTTTACAAATCAAAAGCACATCATCGGTGTCAACTACAATGAAATCTTCCAAGCCTTGCAAAACGGTAATTTTATAAGGTTTTACATTTACAATACATCCTTGTGTATCGTAAGTTTTAACGCGCCTGCCAACAATAGAGTTTTGGTTGTCGTCTTTGGGGTTAATGTCGTAAAGTGCGCCCCACGTGCCCAAATCCGACCAGCCGAACTCGGCGGCATACACGTGTACATTTTGCGCTTTTTCCATAATGCCGTAATCGACAGAAATACTTCGGCACATTTCATAAATTCTTTTAATGAATGCGGCCTCGTCAGGTGTATTATAAAGCCCGTCTCCCTGTTTAAATAAGGAATCCACTTCGGGTAAAAACTTTTGAAAAGCTTTATCTACTGTTTTCAGCGACCACATGAAAATTCCGGCATTCCAAAGAAAATCGCCGCTTTCAATAAATTGTTGCGCCATTTCCAACTGTGGTTTTTCCGTAAACGTTTTTACTTCGTAAATCGCTTTGTTTTTTTCATAAACTTTGTCTTCATTATATTGAATGTATCCATATCCGGTATTCGGAAAAGAGGGACGGATGCCGATGGTGAGCAACCAGGGGTTTTGTTCTACGGTTTCCAATCCATTGCGGATCACATCTACAAAAACATCTTCTTTAAGAATAATATGGTCGGAGGGCGCTACTACGATAACGGCATCGGGGTTTTTGGCTTTGATTTTGTAATTTGCGTAGGCAATACAAGGGGCGGTATTGCGCCTTGCCGGCTCCAGCACAATCTGGTCATCTTTCATATCGGGCAATTGTTCTTTCACCAATTTCTTGTACATAGCATTGGTTACCACGTAAATATTTTCTTTGGGACAAATTTTAATGAACCTGTCGTATGTTTTTTGAATGAGTGTGCGTCCATCGCCCAGAATATCAATAAATTGCTTTGGAGTTTCTGTTCTGCTCATAGGCCAGAAGCGTACGCCAATTCCGCCGGCCATAATTACGCAATAGTAGTTTTTGTTCATGAATTTTATTTTAGAGTGTAAAACGGTTTTTCTTTGGAATTAGTATAAAAAGAGCAAGGTAATTTCTCTGTGAAACTCTGTGTTCTTTGCGTCTCTGTGCTGAGTGTTTTTTCAGCACAGAGACACAGAGTTCACAAAGAGGCACAGAGAAGTTTATAGGATTATCCGATGTACCCCTTTTTCATATTCCTGCTGTAGCAAATTTTTAATCTTATCATAATCATCAACACAATTCACAAAATCAAGCACCCCCGATTCCACAATCAGAATAGGAAATTGCGCGCGCTGTTTGAAGAAAGTCAAATAATTTTCCTGAATAGATTCCAAATATTCCGCTTGAATTTCCTGCTCATATTCCCTTCCTCTTTTGGCAATATTCTTCAATAGATTTTCCGGCGTGTTGTAAAGATAAATAAGGATGTCGGGTTTGGGCAAAAAATCGGCGATAATGTCATAAACCTTTAAAAAAAGGTTGTATTCATCCTGCTGCAGATTGTTTTTTGCAAAGATGGCGCATTTATCAATAAAATAATCGGCAATTACGAGGTCGGTAAATAGATCTCGTTTTGAGAGCAGGTTTTTTAACTGCTGGTATCTATCGGTTAAAAACGTCATTTCCAAAGGAAACGCGTAATGCGTGGGGTCTTTATAAAATTTAGCCAAAAATGGATTGTCTGCGAAACGTTCCAAGATCAATTCCGCATTAAAATCTGCTGCCAACATTTCGGCTAATGAGGTTTTTCCGGCGCCGATGCAGCCTTCGATGGAGATGTAGTTGTAGGTCATTAGTGGTTAGTGATTAGTGGTTAGTGATTAGTGGTTAGTGATTAGTGATTAGTGGTTTAAATTTTTCATTGCCGTTGACTTTAGTCAACGGCTCCCTTAGTTTTTTTTGCTCTGTTTTTCTCCAATTTATAGCCCAACTCCAATCCCAAAATCCAATAAGAGCCGCGACTGGCCCAAAAGCCTCTGTGATAGCTTGTATTACCATTACTATAATTACGAGTTGTCAAAATCGAACTTTCCCAAACCTGAAATAAGCCGGAATGATAAGATGCAAACAGGCTAATTCCCATATTAAATTTAGTGAAATACTGCATAGATAGTTTGTTGGAAAGCAAGATATTAAATCGCTGCTTCAACGCATTTTCAGTAGTTATATAAACATCTCTATCCTCATAAGCCTTACTATTGCTCTTACTTTGAGGATTGAAATAAAAATCGAATTTTAACCCTGTATAAGCATTCAAAAAGAAACGGTTGGCAAGTTTTATCTTGTATCCCAAATGTACCGGCAAACTAAAAGCGTGATATGCAGGTTTCAATACGTCTTTAGATTTTCTGTCAAATAGTGGAACAAAATAATTATCAATATTATAGAACAAATACTGATAGTACATTATACCGGTTTCCAGTTCTAAATTATTTTTAAAAATAGTTGAAAACGTGAAAGTAGGGCATGCACTGGCAATAGTAGCAAAGCGGCTACCATAATATATGCTTGTTAGAATGCCTGAGCTGATTCCAAAATAAAAATCTTGAACACCTCTATAGTTAGATTTTTTCTCTTTGTTTCTTTCTAACTTATACCCCAACTCCAACCCAAAATTCCAAAACGATCCATCGCTCTTAAGTGTACTTTGAAACATTTTTTCTTCACCGTAAGTACCGGAAATATCAGTATGATAATAACCAAAATCTTCATAACTATCCCAAACATTGAGTAAACCGGAATGATATGCCGCATATATTCCAATACCCATGTTAAATTTTGTGAAATATTGCAAGGATACCCGATTGGAAAACATGAGGTTAAACCGGTTCTTTATAGAAGCGATTGATGTGGCGTAGGAAACATTACTTCCAATTCCCCAACCATAACTACCTTTTCTTTTTGTAAGTTCGCTAAAATAAAAATCAAAATTCAATCCTGAATAGATATTGGCATAAAGGCGCGGGGCAAGTTTAAACTTATAGCCGAGATGCACCGGCACACTAAAGGCAAAATAAGCGGTATTCCTGTATGTGGTTTGAAGGATTCGCTCTCCCCACATTTCGTCTCCGCTGGCACGTATTTTGTAGGGATAAGGATAAAACATGACACCCGTTGCCAACTCCAGATTATTTTTGAAGATGGTCGAGAATATTAAATTTGCGGAAGGCCGAGACGCATCTATCAGATCTTGAAAATGTTTTTTGTCATCTGTTTTGAAATATACGCTTTTCACCATGCCGGAGCTGATTCCAAAGTAAAAATCTTGGGAATGAACCGAGTTGGTGATAAAAAGGAAGAGGGTGGAAATCAGAAATATTTTTTTCATAATCAAAAATTTAATTGCAGTTTTCATTCCTCAAACAACAACTCCTTATGCCTCGCATAATTCCTCCATTTCTCTAACACCGCCGTGAAATCCGCCGGCAGTTCCGAATCGAAAAACATAGTCTCTCCGGTGGTAGGGTGCGTTAATCCTAACTGTTTGGCATGCAGCGCTTGCCTGGGCATAAGCTCAAAGCAGTTTTTTACAAATTGCTTGTACTTTGTAAAAGTAGTGCCTTTGATGATTTGGTCGCCGCCATACACTTCGTCGCTGAAGAGCGGGTGGCCGGTAGAGGCGAGGTGTACGCGGATTTGGTGCGTTCGTCCTGTTTCCAATTGGCATTCGATGAGGGTAACGTAGCCAAAACGCTCCAGCACTTTCCAATGGGTTACGGCGTGTTTTCCGTACTCGCTGTCGTCGGGGAAGGTAGTCATGATGAGCCGGTCTTTTAAATTGCGCCCTACTTTGGCAATGATGGTGCCTTGCTCTTCGTTGAAATCGCCCCACACCAGCGCCCAATAGCGCCGCTCAATCGTGTGGTCGTAAAATTCTCTCGCGATTTTCATTTGCGCCTCTTCGTTTTTGGCAACCACCATAATGCCGGACGTGTTTTTATCAATACGATGCACCAACAGCGGACGTACCGGCTCGCCATCTTTCGTGGTTTGACCTTGAAAACGGTAAGTAAGCGCATTGACCAGCGTTCCCGTATAGTTGCCATACGCGGGGTGCACGACCAAACCGGCAGGCTTATTCACGATGATAAAATCTTCATCTTCATAAGGGATTTCCAAAGGAATATCTTCCGCAATAATCTCTATATCTCTGGGCGGATTCGGCATCAAAATAACGATTTCATCCCCCGGTTTTACCCTGTAGTTTTGTTTTTCCGGATTGCCGTTTACCAAAATGCATCCGGCTTTCGCCGCATACTGTATTTTGCTTCGCGATGTGTTTTGGATAAGATTGAGCAGATACTTGTCTATGCGCATCAATTCTTGTCCGCGATCTACTGTAAACTTGTGGTGTTCGTATAATTCGTCTTTTTCTTCGGGTTGCATAAAGAGTTTTTTTATGTGGGCAAATATCTATTTTTTATTTTATGTACGATTTATATGTATGGTAATTCATGAAGCGCATTCGAAAGCACTTCAACCTCTATTTGAAATAGAAATTAAAGCTTGAATGCTTCTATTTCAAAAAGAAGTTTATTTTTGCAGAAATTTTTTTTATGAATAAAGATTTGCTAAAAACAGTTATTGCCGACCAAGAATATTATTTCGAGCAAGCAAAAAATAGCGTAAAGCGTGAATTTTCTAATCACTTCTGTATTTCACCTGAAATAGTGATAATTACAGGCATACGCCGTTGCGGAAAATCAACGTTATTGCAACAAATTCGTACCATTCAATCAGAAAAAGATTATTATATAAACTTTGACGATGAACGATTAGTCAGTTTTAAAGTAGAAGATTTTCAAATGCTGTTGGAAGTTTTTTACGAACTTTTCGGCGAGCAAAAAAGCTTTTATTTTGATGAAATTCAAAACGTCGAACAATGGGAACGCTTCGTTCGGCGTTTGCATGATACCGGAAATAAGGTTTATATTACCGGTTCAAATGCAAAAATGCTAAGCCGTGAACTTGGCACGCACCTCACAGGTCGTTATTTGTCAGTTGAGCTTTATCCATTCTCTTTCAATGAATTTATTACCTTAAAAAATCCGGAATTGCTTGTCAAGAATTTTTACAAAACAAGCGTAAAGGCAGAAATTTTGTCACTTTTTCACGATTATTTCAACACCGGTGGCTTTCCGAGCTTTGTAATAACAAAAGATGAATTGGCTTTGAAAACATTGTTTGAAAATATTCTATACCGCGACATTATGGTCAAAAATAATATCACTAACGAAAAGGAAATCAAAGAATTAGTGTCGTACCTTGCAGGAAATTATGCACGATTATCTACAAATAGTGAGTTAGCAGAAATTATCGGCGTAAAAAATGCTTCAACAGTGAAAAAATATATCGGTTTTCTCGCCGATAGTTATTTGGTTTTTCAAACAAGTAAGTATGATTATTCTGTTTCCAAACAAATTTTGAATCCTAAAAAGTCGTATTTTATTGATAATGGATTAGTTAAGCGCGTTGGTTTCAGTTTTTCAAGTAATTTGGGGCACTTGCTTGAGAATTTGGTTTTTATTGAATTATTAAGGCGTGGTGAAAAAACTTTCTATCACAACAAAAATCAAGAATGTGATTTTGTATTAGTTGAAGATAAAACGGTTACTTCAGCCATACAAGTTTGTTATGCTTTTTCTTCGGAGAAAACAAGAAAACGCGAAATAGATGGTTTGATTGATGCTATGAATGCTTACAACCTGCAATCCGGACTAATAATTACAAGTGAAACAGAGGAAGAAGTTTTTGATAACAACAGAAAGATCACAATTATTCCGGCATGGAAATGGTTGCTTGAAACCACGAATGGTTAATCGTTAACCACTAACCTCTCTATTAATCCTCCTCCTTATTCTCCTCTTCATACTTCTTAATAATCTCATTCTGAACATCAGCAGGAACTTGTTGATATTCTGAAAATTTCATTCCGTAAGAAGCGCGGCCTGAAGTGATGGAACTTAACGTGGTAGAGTATTTGTTCATTTCTGCCAATGGAACTTTGGCGCGGATTTTTTGAAATTCGCCTTCGCTGTCCATGCCCATTACTACGCCGCGGCGGCCTTGAAGGTCGGTCATCACGTCGCCCATTCTTTCGGAAGGAACGAAAATTTCCACGTCGTAAATGGGTTCCAAAATTTTGGGGCCTGCGTTTTTAAACGCTTCGCGGAATGCGTTACGTCCGGCTAATTTGAATGCCATTTCGTTAGAGTCAACGGGGTGCATTTTGCCGTCGTAAATATTGATGACGATGTCGCGGGCGTAAGAGCCGGTGAGCGGGCCTTCTTCCATTTTTTCGTTAATACCTTTTAATATGGCGGGCATAAAGCGTGCATCAATAGCGCCACCCACAATACAAGTGTTAAAGATCAATTTTCCGCCCCAAGGCAAATCGTACGTGTCGGTGCCGCGAACGGGATATTTGGTTTGGTTCGGCATCCCCTCATAGTACGCTTCGATGAGCATGTGCACTTCACCGAACTGTCCGGCGCCGCCCGATTGTTTTTTGTGGCGGTACATCGCCTCTGCCGATTTGGTAATGGTTTCGCGATACGGAATTTTCGGCGGATAAAACTCAATCTCAATCTTGTTCAACTTCTCAATCATCCATTTGATAATATTCAGGTGTTGTTCGCCTTGTCCTGAGATAATGATCTGTTTCAACTCTTTCGACTGCTCGCCTAAGAAAGTTTGGTCGGTTTTCTTAAATTCGTTCAGCACGGCGCCCAATTTTTCATCATCAGTGTTGCTTTTTGCGCGCACGGCGGTACGGAATTTCGGCTCGGGATATTCGGTAGGAATAATCACCTCGTCGCCCGATTTTACCAAAGTATGTCCGGTTTGCGTGCCTTTCAACTTGATAGTGGCGATAATATCTCCGGCAACTGCTTTTTCAATCTTTTCGCGAGTTTTACCGGCAATGCAGAACAACTGCGATAAACGCTCTTTGCTGTTCGATACACTGTTTACCATATCCATGGCTTCGCTGATTTCTCCGCCGTAAATTTTCATGAAAGAAATCTCACCCAAGTGTTGTTCGATAGCGGTTTTGAAAACGTATGCAATGGGCGGATCGCTCACTCTGCAAGTGAGAGTTTTACCGCTTTCCGTTTTCACGCCCGGCATTTCGTCCGGAGCGGGAGCGCTCGATTTGAGGATGTCCATTAATCGGGTAACGCCCTGGTCGTTTTTCGTAGCGATACAAATTACAGGAAAAGTGCCGCGGTTAATCACTCCCAATTTCAGCCCTTGTGCCATTTCTGCTTCGGTGAGCGTGCCTTCATCAAAGAATTTTTCCATGAGTTTTTCGTCGTTTTCAGCAGCAGCTTCAATCAAAGCATTGTGCATCTCTTCTGCTTTACCTTTTTCGTCGGCAGGGATCTCTTCCACAATCGTTTTTCCACCGTCCACAGGGAATTTCAACAGTTTCATTTGTAGCAAGTCAATCACTGAATCGAAGCCAATGCCTGCATTTACAGGATATTGGAACGGCATTACGCTGACCCCGAAATAATGTTTCAATTGGCGTAATGTTTCGTCGAAATTTGCTTTTTCGTGGTCTAACTGATTGACTACGAAAAACACCGGTGTGTGCATTTTCTTTGTCCAGCGCCATTGAATTTCAGCGCCTACGTCCACGCCGTTTTGTGCATTGATGACCATAAGCGCGGTGTCGGCAACGCGCATTGCGCCGATGGCTTCCCCAACAAAGTCATCAAATCCCGGACAATCAATCATGTTGATTTTGCAACCTGCATATTCCGAATACATTACGGTAGAAAAAATAGATTGTTGTCTTTCCAATTCTATCTCCCTGTAGTCTGAAATGGTGTTTTTATCGTCAATAGTTCCACGCCTGCCAATTACGCCTCCGTGAAACGCCATAGTTTCTGCCAACGTGGTTTTTCCGGTGCGATTCCCACCAATCAGGGCAATATTTCTAATTTCTTTGGTTTGATAAACTTTCATTGTTTTTGTTATTTGTTTGATTTATAAATGACTAACCCTTTTTCTAAAGGGGCGCAAATATAGGAAAATTTGTGAATGAATGGGAGAGATTTAAAGATTTAAAATTTAAGGTTTGGGATTTTTTAATTTTTAATTGATGTTGGGCGTGCCGGCCTCCCGCCCGCATAGAAAATATTTAAAAATATAATTCGTTAAAAAGTATATTTTTGCACAGTAATTCTCATTATTCATGAAAAAATTCCTCTTCTTAAGTATTCTTATCGCTTTGATCTGCTGTTTTTCTTGTAAATCAAAACAATATGATAACCTACCCACACCGTTGGCAGAATTGTACAGGAAAATAGATAAAAGTCCTAAAAATAGCGATTTGTACCAACAGCGTGCCGAGTACTATTATCGAAATAATCAGGTGGACAAAGCGTTGGCAGATATTTTGCATGCTATTAAATTGAATGAGAAAAAATCTACTTATTATGTAACGTTGGCAGACATCTATTTGGCGAAGCATGAAACTGATTTGGTGGAAGAGATGTTGAAAAAAGCAATTGCGATGGATCAACATAATGAAGCCTTTTTGAAGTTGGCGGAGTTGTATTTGTATCAATATATGTACAGGGAATGCGATGAGATATTAGAGCAAGCCATTCGTTTGCAAAATCATAATCCTAAAGCGTTTTTAACGAGAGCTGTTTTGTTGAAAGAAACCGGCGACACCGTTGGCTTTTTAAGAATGATGCAACTTGTTATAGACCAAAATCCTCAAGAGGTGATTGCCTATACCGCTCTGGCAGAGTTTTTTCAAGAAGAGCTTGACCCTATTGCCATTAGCTATTATAAAAATGCGTTGGACATTACACCGAACGACAAAATTTTGAATTACAATTTGGGAAAATTATATCAAGATTTGGGCGATTTGGAGTTAGCAAAAGCGCAATATGAGCATCTCATTGCCATAGACCCCAACAGTTATCCGGCATATAACAATTTGGGATACATTGCTTTGGTTTTTGATGATGATTACGCTGAGGCGGTTCGGTATTTCAGCAAAGCCATTGCGCTCGATTCTTTGTACGATCAGGCTTGGTGCAACAGAGGCATTGCGTATTACTATTTGGAGGATTTTCAAAAAGCGCGGGCAGATTATTTGCAAGCTCGGCAAATAAATCCTTACAACCAAAATGCTATTACAGAGTTGAATAGGTTAGACACCGAGAAAAGATAATTATGTTGAATCCAAATTTAGATGCTTCCAGCGGGCGCTTGTCGGCAGCCGAAAAAGAGTTTGAACGCGCAGTTCGCCCTTCCGATTTTGCGAATTTTTTTGGGCAGGAACAAGTGATTGAGAATATTGTCATTTTTGTGAAAGCGGCAAAGGCAAGAGCAGAGGCGCTGGATCATGTGCTGCTCCATGGTCCTCCCGGCTTGGGAAAAACCACCTTGTCGCACATTATTGCCAATGAGATGGGAGTGAACTTGCGGGTAACTTCCGGACCCGTGATAGATAAGCCGGGTGAATTGGCAGGACTGCTCACCAACTTAGAGCCTCACGACGTGCTTTTTATTGACGAAATTCACCGGCTCTCTCCGGTAGTGGAAGAATACTTGTACTCGGCAATGGAAGATTATAAGATTGACATTATGATTGATTCGGGTCCGAATGCCAGAAGCGTGCAAATTTCTTTGAATCCTTTTACGTTGGTGGGCGCTACCACGCGCTCGGGATTGCTAACGGCGCCTTTGCGCTCACGTTTCGGCATTAACCTGAGGCTGCATTATTATGATGCTCAAACGCTTGCGCGCATTCTCAAACGCTCGGCAAGCATATTAGGCATTGAGATGACTCCGGAAGCCGGATTTGAGATTGCCCGTAGAAGTCGCGGAACGCCCCGAATTGCCAATTTGTTGCTGCGCCGCGTGCGCGACTTTGCGCAAATTAAAGGCGATGGAACCATTACTTACGACATTACCCAGGTGGCGCTCACTGCCCTGAACGTGGATGCTCATGGGTTGGACGAGATGGATAACAAAATTCTGCAAACCATTATTACTAAGTTTAAAGGTGGGCCTGTGGGGTTGACTACTATTGCGACCGCCGTAGGGGAAGACGCCGGAACTATTGAAGAAGTGTACGAGCCGTTTTTAATTCAGGAAGGATTTTTGATGAGAACGCCCCGCGGAAGGGAAGCTACAGAAAGCGCATACAAACATCTTGGAAAAACATTTCAATCGAATATTCAATGGGGCAATCTATTCTAATCCGTTGCTTTTTTCTCAACAAAATGATACTTTGTATATTAGAAGAGGAGAAAAAGTAGCAATTGTGGGTGTCTTGTGTAAAATTCACCCTTATTCCCTTTTTTAGATGATTTGGGATTGTTTGTTAAGCATGTTTTTGGTTTTGTAACAAACAGTATGATAGATAAACAGATAAAACTTAAGAGAAGTGTTGTTGAATAAAAAAATATAATACTTTTGCCTCAACTTTTGAAAGATTTTTCAAAGAGTTTTATTGGACTTCGGCTTTTTGAAAAATTAAAAAGGTGAAAACAAATAGGAGTTCCCTTATATAATTATGAAAATATTATTAAAATTAACCGCATTTCTGCTCATCCTACTAGTAGCCCTCGCCTCCTCCTGCCAACCGGAAGAACCAAAAGAAATTGAATACACAATATTGCCTGCCAGTTTAAACTTTGATGCTACCGGTGGAGAAGACAAATTTACTGTAACTGTTACCTCGCCTGCAATAGTAGAAAGTGTAGAATCTCTATCCGCGTGGTGTCAGGTATCTACAAACGGTGTGTCTCCTGTAAATGTAATGGTAACCGTTGACCCTTATACTTATTATGAGGCGCGTACTACTACGGTAGTGGTGAACATGAAATTAGGAGAGAATAAAACCTCCACAACCGTTCAGATAACCCAAGCAGGCGTAGAAATTCCCGAATGGGTTTTAATAGATGGTATAAAATGGGCAACCCGCAATGTGGATATGCCTGGTACGTTTGCGGCCAAGCCGGAAGACCCGGGTATGTTTTACCAATGGAACAGAAAAGTGGGTTGGAGCGCTACAGACCCGATGATAAATTCTAATGGAGACACTACATGGGACAGTTCTGTTCCTCTTGGCTGGACTTGGGAGGAAGTTAACGACCCATGCCCTCCGGGTTGGCGTTTGCCCATGCTTATCGAATTGGAAAGTATAGCAAATACCGGTGGCCAATGGACAACCCTAAATGATGTGAATGGTTTCGTATTTAGCAGCGATAGCAAGCTCCTCTTTCTA